>CAYYAT010000196.1:0-4116 GCA_964469595.1 uncultured Thermomonas sp. | reverse complement strand
GCGAGGCCCGGGGCTTTCGCGACATCAAGCACTACAAGCGCCGCAAGCGCTGGCTCTCATGACGGACAAGCGCTCCCTTCCCGGCGGGCCGGACCCCGCAAACGCCTGGCCGGCGCTGACGCTGCCGCAGATGCTGCGCGAACAGGCGCGGCGCCAGCCGTCCGCCATCGCCATCCGGCAAAAGGACTTCGGCATCTGGAAACCGCTGTCGTGGGCGGAATACTGGCAGCGCGCCTGCCGCGTCGGGCTGGGGCTGCGCGCGTTGGGGCTGAGCGCCGGCGGGCGGGTGGCCATCGTGTCGGACAACCGCGTGGAATGGCTGCTGGCCCAGATGGGCGCGGGCGCGGTGGGCGGCGTGGCGGTGGGCGTCTATTCCACGAGCCCGGCGGAGGAAATGGGCTACGTGCTGGAGCACGCGGACGTCGAACTGGTGGTGTGCGAGGACCAGGAGCAGACCGATAAAGTGCTGCAGGTGGCGTCGCGCCTGCCGCTGCTGCGGCGCATCGTGATGATGGAAACCAAGGGCTTGCGTTCCTACTCGCCGCCGGACCGCGAGCGCATCGTGCCGTTCGCGCAGGTCGAGGCCGACGGCCGCGATCGCGAGGCCGCGGAGCTGGCGGCCTTGAATGCGGCGCTGGACTCGCAGGGGCTGGACGACATCGGGCTGATGATCTACACGTCCGGCTCCACCGGCAAGCCCAAGGGCGCGATGCTGAGCTACCGCAATATGCGCGGCGTGGCGCCGGGCATTGCCGAACGGCTGTCGATGGACGCGGCCAGCGTGCATCTGTCGTACTTGCCGCTGTGCCACGTGGCCGAGCAGATGCTGTCGACCTTCGTGCCCATCTACCTGGGCGCGCAGGTGAATTTCGGCGAATCGATCCGGACCGTGCAGGAAGACCTGCGCGAGGTCGCGCCGACGATCTTCCTGGGCGTGCCGCGGATCTGGGAAAAGCTGCACGCGGCGATCTCCATCAAGATGCAGGAGGCCGGACGCGTGCAGCAGTGGCTGTACCGCAAGGCGCTGGCCGGCTGCGGGCCATTCCTGGAGAAGTCGCCGCGACAATACGGCGCGGGCGAACGGCTGACGTACTGGCTGTGGTACTGGCTGGTGCTGCGGGCGCTGCAGAATTTCATCGGCTTGCGGCGGGTGCGCGTGGCGATGACGGGCGCCGCGCCGATCCCGCCGGACGTGGTGCGCTACTTCCGCACGCTGGGCGTGCCGCTGGTGGAAGTCTACGGGCTGACCGAGTCGGCGGGGATGATCTTCGGGCAGCATCCGGACCGGGTGAAAGTGGGAACCGTGGGCGAGCCCATCCTGGGCGTGGAATGGCGCATGGGCGAGGCGGGCGAGCTGCAGGTGCGCGGCGAGATGGTGTTCCAGGGCTATTACAAGAACCCGGAGGCCACGGCCGATACGGTACGCGACGGCTGGCTGCACACGGGCGACGTGGTGGCCGAGGACGGCGGGCGCGTGCGCATCGTGGATCGCCTCAAGGACATCATGATCACGGCGGGCGGCAAGAACCTGACGCCCTCCGAGATCGAGAACGCGGTCAAGGGCAGCCCCTACGTCAAGGAGTGCATCGTGATCGCGGACGGCCGGAAATACGTGTCGGCGCTGATCCAGCTGGAATTCGATACGGTGGGGAAGTGGGCGGAATCCCGGCGCATCGCGTTCACGCATTTCCGGTCGCTGGCCGAATGCCCGCAGGTGCGCGAGCTGGTCCAGCAAGAGGTGGCGCGCGCCAACGCCGGGCTGGCCCCGGTGGCGCAGATCAAGCGCTTCCATCTGCTGACCAAGGAACTGGATCATGACGACGGCGAAGTGACCGCGACGATGAAGGTGCGGCGCGCCAGCATCTATCGCGCCTACGCCGACGAAATCGAAACGCTATACGTTGAGGAGACGACGGCATGAACGAGGCCGTGATCTTGGAGGCGGTGCGCACGCCCTTCGGGCGGCGCGGAGGATGGTGGGCGCAGACGCGGCCGGACGCGCTGCTGGCCCAGACGGTGGAGGGGCTGCTGGCGCGCGCCGGCCTGCCGGCGGACAAGGTCGAGGACCTGATCGCCGGCTGCGTCAGCCAGGCGGGCGAGCAGGGCGCCAATATCGGCCGGCTGGCCGCGATGCTGGCCGGGCTGCCGGAGAGCGTGCCCGGGGTGTCGTTGAACCGCATGTGCGGATCCAGCCAGCAGGCGGTCCATTTCGGCGCGCAGGCGATCGCCGCGGGCGACATGCGCTACGTGGTGGCGGGCGGCGTGGAAAGCATGAGCCGCGTGCCGATGTTCCTGGACGTGACGCTGGGGCAGGGCGAGTTCCGGGGATTCGACTCCCTGAACCCGGCGCTGCTGGAGCGCTATCCGCTCGTCCACCAGATCGAGAGCGCGGAACGGATAGCGGAGCATTGGGGGCTGTCGCAGTCCGAGATGGACCAATGGGCTCGCGAAAGCCATGCCCGAGCATGGGCCGCGGCCGACGCCGGGGTGGTTGCGGAACTGCTGCCGGTGCCGTCGGCATCCGCGTGCCGCGACGAAGGCATCCGCGAAACCACGGACGCGGCCCGCATGGCGGCGATGGCGCCGGCCTTGCGGCCGCCAGGCCAGGGCGGCGTGACGGCCGCCAACGCCAGCCAGCTGGCCGACGGCGCGGCGGCGGTGCTGCTGGGCGACCGGGATACCGCGCTGGCCGACGGCTTGCGGCCGCGCGCGCGGTTCCTGGCGCGGGTGGCGCTCGGGTCGGACCCGGTGATGCAGCTGACCGGCGTCATTCCCGCCGCCCGCCAGGCGCTGGCGCGGGCGGGACTGGCGCTGGGCGATATCGACTGGATCGAAATCAACGAGGCGTTCGCCAGCGTGGTGCTGGCGTGGCAGCGCGAACTGGGCGCGAACCTGTCGCGCGTGAACCCCTGGGGCGGCGCGATCGCTCACGGGCATCCGCTGGGGGCGACGGGCGCGGGCCTGATGGGCAAGATGCTGGCGGGGCTGGAGGCCACCGAGGGCGAGCTGGGCATGCAACTGATGTGCATCGGCCACGGCATGGCGACCGCGACCATTATCCAAAGGCTGTGAGCCGCATGGGCAAGACCGGAACGGCCGCGATGCGGGACGACGGCGCCGATACGGAACGGCGCCGGGAACTGGTGCTGGAGGCGGGGCGGCTCTTCAGCAAGCACGGCTACGAACGCACCACGGTGCGCGAGCTGGCGCGGGCGGTGGGACTGCAGTCGGGCAGCCTGTTCCATCATTTCCGCAGCAAGGAAGAAATCCTGGTGGCGGTCATGAACAACGGCATCCAGGAAGTGATCGACCATGGGGAACGGGCGCTGGCCTGCTATGACGCGCCGGCGGACCGGCTGGCGGCGCTGTTCCGCGTCCACATGTGGAGCATGCTGCACGGGGCTGGCGGAGACGCGATGAATGCGCTGGTCTATGAGTGGCGCAGCCTGTCGGCGCCGAGCCAGGCGGTGGTGAAAGTGCTCAGCGACCGCTACGAGGCGATGTGGCAGTCCGTGGTGGCGGGGACGGTGGACGCGGGGCTGATCCAGGGCGATGCCCGCGTCATCAAGCGCTGCGTGCTGGGCGCGATGAACCTGACGGTGCAGTGGTACAAGCCGGGCGGGCGGCTGGCCCCCGCCGAGTTCATCGATGCAATGTTGCAGGCTTCGCTGCCGGCGTTGCCGGCGGGGGCGGGGAAGTGGCCGGTGTGATCCCGGGCGGGAATCAGCCGCGACGCTTGAGGAATGCGCCCACGGCGCAGGCGATCGCCAAGGCCAGCAGCGAGCCGGACACGGGCAGCAGGAAATCCGCTTCGCCGTGATAGCCGCTGCCGGTGACGCCGCCGGCCACGCTGCCCATCCACAGTACGGCGGTCAGCAGCGCGGCGACGGCTGAGATCGCGGCCGCGATGCACAGGGCCACGAAGGCCGGCCGGCGCGCCCGCGCCGGGGCGTACGAGGCGCCCGGCTGGACGCTGCGGGGCTGCTTGATCCAGTAGACCAGCCCCGCCACGACCAGCAGGAGCATCAGGATCTTGAAGATCATGACGCCCTCCGGTTATCAGTCTTCACGGCGCAGGTGCGGGAAGAGGATGACGTCGCGGATGCTGGGGCTGTC
>CAYYAT010000195.1:0-4127 GCA_964469595.1 uncultured Thermomonas sp. | reverse complement strand
AACGGCGTGTTCGCCGCCCGCCCGATCGCCCAAGGCGAGCGGGTGATCGAGTACAGGGGCCGCCGCCGCACGCATGCGGAGGTGGATGCCGGCGACAGCGGGGATATCGAAAGTGGCCACACTTTCCTGTTCACCCTCAATGAGGACTGGGTGATCGATGCCAACTTCGAAGGCAATGCGGCGCGCTGGATCAACCACAGCTGTGATCCCAACTGCGAGGCGGTGCTGGTGGAGGATGCGGACGATCCGAAGCGCTCGCGGGTGTTCATCGAAGCCGTGCGTGCGATCGCGCCTGGCGAGGAATTGACCTACGACTACGGCATCACCCTGGCCGAGCGCCACACTCCGCGGCTGAAGAAAATCTGGGCCTGCCGCTGCGGTGCTCCGACCTGCACCGGGACCATGCTCAAGCCCAAACAGCGCTGATCCTCGCGCCGGGCGGACGAGGACGCCCGCACGCCACGCTCAGTCCTCCTCCGGGCCCGGCTTGAAGGCGTCCATCAGCCGGCGCTGGACCGGGGCCGGGGCCGGCTCGTAGTGGCTGAAATCCAGCGCGTAGCGGCCGCGCCCGCCGGTGGCGGATTTCAGCTCGGCCGCGTAGCCCTCCAGCTCCGACAGCGGCACCTGCGCGCGCACCACGATCTCGCCGCCGGGGAGGGAGTCGGTGCCGGTGATGCGTGCGCGCTTGGCGGCCAGCCCGCCGCTGATGTCGCCCATGTGCGCCTCGGGCGCGCTCACCTCCAGTTCCACGATCGGCTCCAGCACCTGCGGCTGCGCCTTGCCGATCGCATCCAGGAAGGCACGCTTGCCGGCCGCGACGAACGCGACCTCCTTGCTGTCCACCGGATGGTGCTTGCCGTCGTACACCACCACCCGCACGTCCTGGATCGGATAGCCGGCGATCGCGCCGCTGGCCAGCACCTGGCGCACGCCTTTCTCCACCGCGGGAATGAACTGCCCGGGGATGGTGCCGCCCTTGACCTCGTCCACGAACTCGAACCCGGCCCCGCGCGGCAGCGGCGCGACGCGCAGGAACACTTCGCCGAACTGGCCGGCGCCGCCGGTCTGCTTCTTGTGGCGGTGGTGGCCCTCGGCCGGCTGGGCGATGGTCTCGCGGTAGGCGATCCGCGGCGGATGGGTCTCCACCTCCACCCCGTAGCGTTCTTGCAGGCGCCGCAGCATCACCCGCAGGTGCAGGTCGGACAGGCCGCGCACCACGGTCTCGTTGGTCTCCGCATTGTGTTCGACCGCGAATGCCGGATCCTCCTCGGCCAGCCGGTGCAATGCCAGCGCCAGCTTCTGTTCCTGGCCCTTGCTGGCCGGTACTACCGCCAGCCCGAACATCGGGCGCGGAAAGGCCGCCGGCGCAAGGTGGATGTGGTCCTCGTCGTGCGAGTCGTGCAGCACCGCATCAAAATGCAGATCCTCCACCTTGGCCACGGCCGCGATGTCGCCCGGCACCGCCTGCGCGATCTCCACGTGCTCCTTGCCCTGCAGGCGGTACAGGTGGGCCACCTTGAACGGCTTCTTGCCGTCGTCCACGAACAGATGCGCGTCCTTGCGCACGGTGCCCTGGTACACCCGGAAGATGCCCAGCTTGCCCACGAACGGGTCGTTGACGACCTTGAACACGTCCGCGATCACATGCGCATCCGGATCCGGGCTGGCCTGCACCGGCACGGCGTCGCGGCCACTGCCCTTGCGGAACGGCGGCGGATTGGCCTCGCCGGGATGCGGCAGCAGGCGCTGTGCCAAATCCAGCCATTCGCGCACGCCCACCCCGGTGCGCGCGGAGACGAAGCACACCGGGATCAGGTGGCCCTCGCGCAGGCATTGTTCGAAGGCATCGTGCAGTTCCTGCCCGGACAGCCCGCCTTCGCCGAGATCGAGGTAGTGCTCCATCACCGTTTCGTTGATCTCCACCACCTGGTCGAGAATCTTCTGGTGCCAGTCCGCGACTGCGCCGAGGTCGCTGTCCCCGTCGCGCTGGGTGAAGCAGTCCACTACCCGCGTGCCGCCGTCGGTGGGCAGGTTCAGCGGCAGCACTTCCGGGCCGAACGCCTCGCGCAGCGCGGCCAGCAGCGCGTCGTGATCGTGCCCGGCCTGGTCGATCTTGTTGACCACCAGCATCCGGCACAGGCCGCGCTGGCGGGCGTAGTCCAGCATCCGGCGGGTGCCGTGGGCGATGCCGGAGGTGGCATCCACGACCACCGCGACGGTATCCGCGGCCGCCAGCGCCGCCAGCGCCGGGCCGCGGAAGTCGGGATAGCCGGGGGTGTCGATCAGGTTCAGGTGCAGCCCGGGGCGGTCGAGGCTGGCGAGGGCGGCGTCGATGGAGTGCCCGCGCTCCCTCTCGATCGGGTCGAAGTCGGACACGGTGTTGCCGCGTTCGACCGTGCCTGCCGCCTGGAGTGCGCCACCGGCATGCAGCAGGGCTTCGAACAGGGTGGTCTTGCCGGTGCCGGGGTGGCCTGCCAGGGCCACGTTGCGGATCTGCGGGGTGCTGTAGGACATGAGCCCGTTCCTCCTTCGCGTGCGGATGGACGTGGCGTCATGGCGGTCCGCGTTGCGCGCCGGAGCGTGGCGCTCGGCGGGCGGTCATGGCGAGCCTTCACCTTAGCGCAGCGCGGCGATCGCGGTGCGTGCGCCGCAACATGGCGCCCAGCAGCCCGGCCACTGCCGGCGGGCTGACGCGGCGCTAAACGCGGGTGGCGGTATTCAGCCTCGCGTCAAGCGCGGCCCCGCAGTGTTGGCCGCGACGTCACTCCACACTCACGGGGAACCACCATGAAGCGTTTGATCGGCAGCCTGTTCGCATTGGGGATGGTCGCGGCCAGCGCCTCCGCTGCGGCGCAGTCGTATGGAGGCTACGGCGACCGCTACGGCAGCGACGCCGGCTACGGCAACCCCGGCTACGGCAGCGGGAATCCGGGCGGCAGCTACTACGACTATGCGCAGGTGGTGCGGGTGGACCCGGTGTTCGACGCCGGCTATCGCAGCCAGCCCGCGCAGGCGCCGCGCTGCTACGAGACCACCACCACGACCGCCGGCGGCTACGGTGGGTACGGCGGCGGCTATGGCGACAACGGTTACGGCGGCTACGGCAGCGGCTACCCGCGCTACGACGGGTATGGCCGCGACGACCGCTATCGTCCCTATGGCGACAACGCGGGCCGCTCGATGGCCACCATTGCCGGCGGCGTGATCGGCGCGGTGCTTGGCAGCCACGTCGGCGGCGGCAGCGGGCGCTTCGCCGCCACCGCGGTCGGCTCGATGGTCGGCGGCATCGCCGGCCGCCAGATCTACGACCAGTCGCAGCAGAACCGCGCCCCGCGCACCGCCACCGTGCGCGTGTGCGACCCCGAGCCGGTGCGCGACGGCTACGGCGGCTATCGCGGCGACAGCGGCGTGCGCGCCTACGACGTCACCTACGAATACAACGGCCGCCGCTATACCCGGCGCATGGACTACAACCCCGGCGACCGCATCCGGGTGCGGGTCGAGGTGATGCCGCAGTAAGCGCGGGCGTCCACCGCCTGCATGCACGAAGGGGCCGCAAGGCCCCTTCGTCGTTTCGGCAGCCGCTCGGGCGGGATGCGCCGCCGGCTGCGGACCGGAATGCGGGTCAGGCCGGGGTCGCCGGCTGTGCGATGGCGCCGGGGCGCTGGGCCGGGCGCGCGACGTGGCGCGGGGTACCGGTTTCGTCCAGCAGGGCCTCGATCCGGCTGAACACCTCCGGGCGCGAGAACGGCTTCTTCATGAAGTCGTCGGCGCCGATGCGCTGCACGTAGAACTGCTCGGTGGCCTGGGCGTTGCCGCTGATCATGATGATCGGCACGTCCTTGGTCAGCGGGTCGCGGCGCAGGGTGCGCAGCGCGCTGAAGCCGTCGATGCCGGGCAGCACGATGTCGAGGAAGATCAGGTCGGGCACTTCGCGGCGCGCGATCTCCAGCCCGCTCTCGCCGTCGTAGGCCACCAGCACGTCGTAGTGGTTCTGCTGCAGCATGCGCTTGAGCAGGGCGACGATGGTGGGGGAGTCGTCGATCACCAGGATGCGGGTGCCCGGGCGCGCGTTGCGGCGGTCGCGCTCGCGTCGCTCGGGGCCACCGTGCAGGGCGGCATCGTCG
>CAYYAT010000194.1:0-4136 GCA_964469595.1 uncultured Thermomonas sp. | reverse complement strand
AGTGCTGGGCGTACTCGATGAACAGCGCGTCGATGTTGATGACGTGGCGCTGGATCAGCAGGTAGTCTGGCCGCTGCCCCAGTTCCACCAGGGCGCGCGCGATGATGTTGACGAAGCGCCAGGCGAACTCGCGAAACGCGGCGCTGTTGCCCTCGCCGGAAAGCTGCCCCGCAATGCGGGTGGCGACTTCCGAGATGCGCCCGAACCGGCCCACGGCGTTGTAGCGTGCCGAGATGTCGGGCCAGCCCAGGTGGAAGACGTACATCTCGCCTTCGCGTCCGGCGCGCCTGGCCTCGACATACATGCGCTTGAGCAGGTCGGCATCGCCCTTGGGGTCGAAGACGATCACCACCTCGTGCTCGCCATGGACCTTGCGGCGGATGTCCTGGGTGATGAACAGTTCGGCCAGGCGCGTCTTGCCCACGCGCGTGGTGCCGAGCACCAGGGTGTGGCCCACACGCTCGCCCAGCGGCAGGGTGACGTCGGTTTCGTGCGGCTCGATGCCATGCAGGCGCGGCATGCCACCCACTGCCGGCAACGGCCGGACCGGGTTGAGCGGGCTGTCCCAGGCCAATGCCCGCGCCAGCCTGGGCAGCGGCGGCGGCGCGAACTCCAGCCGCTCCTCCAGGCGGCGCGCCAGGCGGTAGAACGTCGTCGGTTCGGCGTAGCGCCGGAACTCGGGCTTGTAGGTCTGCGTCAGCCGATGGGTGTGTCGTTGCTCCCAGCGGAAGCCACGCCCAACGAACAGGCGGTACTGGCTCACTGGCACGTCACGGCTCGTCATCACGTAGCGTGGCAGACGACGGATGTGGCGGCGGTAGCGCAGGATGGCCCAGGCGTCGCGCAGGCGGACCGCGCCGAAGGCCAGGAAGGCCAGCGCGCTGCCGAGGCCGAGTACCGGATTCAACGCGAGCGACCACGGTGCCGCCACGCACACCACCGCGGCGCCTGCGCATACGGCAACGGTGTATAGCTCCACCGCTGGCCGCAGCAGGACTTCGACGGCGTGCGGCTGGGCCATCGGGCAGTTCTCACTGTTCGATGCCGGTGGCGGTCACCAGCACCGGGTAGTGGCGCAGCCCCAGGCGCCCGGCCAGTTCGTCCCCGGACGCCGGTGCCAGCATCAGCCCGGGCGCCAGGGCACGCAGTGACGCCAGTGCCTGCGGTGACTCGACCTGGACCACCAACCCCACGGCCCCGAGCTCGCGCAGCGCCGGGGCACGCTGGCGCAGCCAGGCATGGGAGCGCTGGTCATCACCAACCAGGAACATCGGCGTGAGCCCCGGCGCCTGGATTGCCCGGGGAGCCACATCGCCAGGGGTCAAATGGGCAGAACGCACCGGCAGCATGGCCGCCTCGCCAGAAGGCCCTTCGGGCAGGCGTGGCATCTCGATCCTGGGAGATGGCCTGCTTCCGGTGCGCGGTTGCAGGTCCAGGGCCTGGTAGTAAGGCAGCGCGGAGGCACCGCCGCGATCCTCGACGACGATCAAGGGCGGCGATTGTGCGAAAGCGGCTGGCACGGACACGAGCGGCAGCAAGCCGATCAGCCACGGCACAGCCGGACGGAAGATTCGAGGCTTCATGGCAGGGTTCTCCGGTTATCCGAGCCCCGCGCTGGCTCGCCCAGTACGCGGGCCAGGTGGCGTCCAACGCTTTGGCGGTAGCGCGCAGCGGGTGCGCCACCAGCGGGACGGTGGTAGCGGCCGATCGTGATCAGCCAGTCCTGGCCAGGCGCGTGCTGTTCGCGCAGGATCTGCGCGGCCAGCGCCAGGTTCCGATAGGGATCGAGCAGTTCGCAGGGGTGGTCGTAGCGGTGACGCTGGTAGCCCAGGTTGATCTGGCCCAGGCCGGCGTCGATGCGGGTGCGCGGCACGTCGCGCAATGCCAGGTGCAAACCGGCGCAGGCCTCGGTGCGGGTGGCGAACCGATGCGATGCCCCGGCCACGTTGAGCGTCCAGGGCCAGGGCACGAGGCGGCCGTGGTACCGGGTGCCACTTTCCTGCAAGGCCACCGCGTACAACACCGCCGCCGGAATGCCCGCACGCTGTGCCGCGAACTGGTAGGCCGGCGGCGGGACCTCCTGCGCCTTCGCCTGGCCGAGTGACCAGCAGGCCAGCAGCGCGAGCGCGAGACGCGCGAGGCCTACTGTCGCTGCCATTGGCCGCCGACCTGGCGCACGACGGCGGGCAGTTCGCCCTGCAGGCCGAGGGACAGCCAGCGGCCACCGTCGTGGTTGAGGGTGATGTGCCGGGCGCGCACCTTCGCCGGGTCGATACGGGCCCGGCGTGCCCATTCACGGATGCGCGCGTCGTCGGCGCGACTGCCGACGACATAGACATCGAACTCGACGCCCGACGACTGCAGCTGCTGCACGGCCTGGTCGCAGGCGGTACAGCCGTCCTTCACGAAGACGGCGGTTCGGTCGGTGCCTGATGCGATGGCGGTGCCCGCGCCGGTCGGCTTGGCACCGGGCAGGTTGACCCGCGCCATGCCCGGCGCGATCCGTTGCCAGGCGGCGTCGTAGGCACGCTGGTAGGCCAGCGTCTTCTCGACCCGCCGGGCTTCGGCCCGAACCTGCAGTTCCGCGTAGCGGCGGCGCTCCTCGTCGGAACGTGCTTCGATGCCGAGGGCCGTGAGCGGGTCGAGGCTGGGCGAGTAGACGCCCAGCGGCCCCTGCATCAACTCGCGGTAGCGCGTCCATTCGTCCGTGCGCAGCCCCCAGTCCTGCGCCCGCTGTTCGTCGCTGCGAGCGATGGCCGCAGGCGCTTCACGGCTCGGCGCCGTCCTGGCCGCGGTGGTTGCACCGGTGGGCTGGGCAAGTGCCACCTGCATGGCGGGAGCGGCCAGCAACACGGCCATCAATGGCGGGATCAAGTAGCGCGGGACCATCGGCATGGGCCTCCCTATCGGGGCGGGATGGGCAGCCGGCGGATCTCGTCACCCTGCCGGAAGACGGCGCCATCGCGCTCGATGCCGTCCAGCCGCCAGCCACCCTCCGATTCGCCGGCGCGCAGCAGGCGGACATCGGCCAGCCCGGTGCCACCGACAGGCATCACCGACACGAAATGCTCTCCCGCACGCAGTTCCACTCCGATCAGGCGGAATGAAGGCTCAACAGGCTTGGGTTGGGCCGTCACAGGTTGGGACGGCCGTGGTGCGGGCAGTTTGGGCTGGCGCGAGACCGGGCGGGCTTCCAGTCGCGTGACGCGGTTTTCCAATGCGTGCAGCGCATCGGTGGCGGCGTAGTGGGCCTGCGCCAGCTCGATCGCCGCCAGCCGTTGGTCCAACGCCGCGGTGTCCTGCTCGTAGCGCGCCTGCGGCAAGGCGGCGGGCTCAGTATGGCGTTGTTCGATCCGATGCGAGAGGCCATCCACTCGGGATTCGAGCAGGGACACCTGCGCGGTGGGCGCGAAGGCCTGGGTCTGTTCAGCCAGCCCGGACAAGGCCATGTGATCCACCAGCACCACCGCGCTGACGAGCAACAACCAGGTTGCGGCCGCGACCCGCAGTAGCGTCGTGCGCTGGCCCGTCGCCGAGTCCCGGATGGTCATGGCGCAACCTCCTGGATCAGCGGAGCGGGCTCAGCCGAACGGTTGATTTCCGGTGGCTTGGGCTCGTGCTGCGTACGAGCCTCCCTGAGTCTGCGGATGAAGCACACCTTCCGCTCACCGTCGTCGACCTGCAGATCCCAGGCGGGACCGGCCAGGGTCAAGAGCGCGTCGCGCAGCAGGAGCGGGCCGAGCCGGTAGTGAGCCGCCGGCAACGGCAAGGCCAGCAGATCGGCGGACTGTTCGTCGCACAGTCGGTAGCCGGAACGCAGGACGAGGTGCCGGAGGGCATCCCCGACGGTGGCGCCCAGCGTGCCGGGGATATCCACATCCACCACTTGCAGCAACAGGTCGTGCTGGGCCGCCGTCGGCGCGAGTTCAACCAGGGTGTAGCGGCCATACCGCGTCACCGGCACGAACTCCGTCACGGCTTCGGGCGCGATGTCGATGGCTTCGGATGCGGGTGCCGGAGGCACGGCGTTCGTCGTCGCGCAGCCGCTGGCCATGGCGGCCAGGAGCAAGCCGGGCAAACGGATCAGATGGCTGCGTCCGGCGATACGGAAGGGCTGGCGGGATGGGCGCATGGAT
>CAYYAT010000193.1:0-4140 GCA_964469595.1 uncultured Thermomonas sp. | reverse complement strand
GCCGTCCCGCGCCGACGCGCCGAAGTACGTGCCGGCGAGCAAGGCGGCGTCCAACGCGCCTGCGGCCGCCAAGCCCTCGCTGCTCAAGCGCATCGGCCGCGGCCTGACGTCGCTGGTCTGGCGCGGCCCGGCCGGCCCGCACTGACCGCACGCCACGCACCGCCGCGTCCCGGGGCGGCGCTGGCCGCCGGCGCCGCTGGCGGCGATACTGGTGCCCCTTTCGGATAGCCTGTGCGCATGCCGGTCCTGCGGTTCGACAACGTCAGCAAGCACTATCCCGGCGGCCACGCCGCGCTGGCGGAGGTGAGCTTTAGCGTGGAGCCGGGCGAGATGCTGTTCGTCACCGGCCGTTCCGGCGCCGGCAAGAGCACCCTGCTCAAGCTGATCCAGCTGGTCGAGCGCCCCAGCCGCGGTGCGGTGCTGTTCGAGGAGCGCAACCTGGCGCGCGTGCGCGGCGGCGGCATCGCCCGCCACCGGCGCGAGGTCGGCGTGGTGTACCAGAATCACCAGCTGCTGGCCGACCGCAGCGTGGCCGACAACGTCGCGCTGCCGCTGGTGCTGCGCGGGATCGCGCGCGGCGAGATCGGCAAGCGCGTGCGCAGCCTGCTCGACAAGCTGGGGCTGGCGGCGCGCGCCGGCGCCCTGCCGGGCCAGCTCTCGGCCGGCGAGCAGCAGCGGGTGGGCATCGCCCGCGCCATCATCGCCGAGCCGCGCCTGCTGATCGCCGACGAGCCCACCGGCAACCTCGACCCGGGGCTGTCGGCGGAGATCATGGACCTGTTCGCCGCCCTGCCCGAGCGCGGCACCAGCGTGCTGGTGGCCAGCCACGACCTCGCGCTGGTCAAGCGCATGCGCAAGCGCGTGCTGGTGCTGGAACAGGGGCGGCTGGTGGACGACATCGCGCCGGAGGACCTGGTCGATGAGTGAGCGCACCGCGGGCACCCCTGCCGGCCGCTTCCGCACCTGGCTGGCGCACCACGGATTCAGCGTGATGGCCAGCCTGGGCCGGCTGCTGCGGCGGCCGTGGTCGAGCCTGCTCACGATCGCGGTGATGGCGCTGGCGCTGGCGCTGCCGCTGGCGCTGGGGCTGGCGCTGCAGAACCTGGCGCGGCTGGACGGCGCGGTCCAGGCCGCGCACGAGGTCACGGTGTTCCTGCCGCCGGGTACCGGCGCGGGCGAGGCCGAGGCGCTGGCGCGCACGCTGCGCGCGCGGGGCGACGTGGCGACGGTGGAGACGGTGTCGCCGGCGCAGGCGCTGGCGCGGATGCGCGAGCGCCCGGACCTGGCCGCCGCGATCGACGCCCTCGGCGAGGACGCCGCGCGCAGCGCGCTGCCGGCGGTGCTACGGGTGTCCGCGCGCGGCGACGAACGCGCGCTGGCCGCCGCCGTGCAGGCCATGCCCGGGGTCGAGCGCGTGCAATACGACGCCGCCTGGCGCCAGCGCCTGCAGGCGTGGCTGGGGTTCGGCATCCGCATCGCGCAGGTGCTGGCGGTGCTGCTGGGCCTCGGCGCGCTGCTGGTGGTCGGCAACACCGTGCGCCTGGACATCCAGTCCCGGCACGAGGAAATCGCCGTGCTGCAGTTGCTGGGCGCCAGCGACGGCTTCGTGCGGCGGCCGTTCCTCTACCTCGGCCTGTGGTACGGGCTGGCCGCCGGCGCGCTGGCGCTGGCCATCCTGGTCGCGGCGGGGCTGGCCCTGCAGGCGCCGCTGGCCGCCCTGGCCGCCGGCTATGGCAGCACCTTCGCCCTGCAGGGCCCGGGTTGGCCCGAGGTCGCGGGCGTGCTCGCGGTGGCGGGCCTGCTCGGCTGGCTGGGCGCGGCCGCGGTCGCCGGCCACCATCTGCGACAGAACCGCCCGGTGGAGGGCTGACATGGCCGACAAACACGATCTTCGCCACGTGGTCAGCGACGCCCCGCGGGTCATGGTGGTCGATGGCAGCAAGCTGGTGCGCAAGCTGATCGGCGACACCCTGCGCAAGGAATTGCCGGGCGCGGAGGTGATCGGCTGCGGCGGCATCGCCGAGGCGCGCCAGGCGCTGCAGGAGGGCGCCGTCGATCTGGTCACCACCGCGCTGGTGCTGCCCGATGGCGACGGCCTGGCGCTGGCGCGCAGCGTGCGCGAGGCGGCCGGCCAGGCCTACGTGCCGGTGATCGTGGTCTCCGGCAGCGCGCAGGAAGCACTGGAGGCGCGCGCCTTCAGCGAGGACATCACCGACTACTTCGACAAGTCGCTCGGCCAGGACGCGCTGGCCGCGTTCATCCGCGGCTACGTGCACCCGGCCCCGATCGAAGGCGCGCGCGTGCTGTACGTGGAAGACAGCAAGGTGGTGGCGGTCGCCACCAAGCGCATGCTGGAACGCCACGGCCTGCAGGTGCTGCACATGATCTCGGCCGAGGATGCGCTGGAGCACCTGCACCGCTTCCTCGGCCGCAGCGACGGCGACGTCGGCGCCGACCTGCTGCTCAGCGACGTGTACCTGAAGGGCGCGCTGTCCGGGCGCGACCTGCTCAACCAGATCCGCGCGGTGTTCCGCTACGGCAAGCGCCGCCTGCCGATGGTGATGATGACCGGCGACGACAACCGCGACAACCAGGCCGCGCTGCTGCGCGAAGGCGCCAACGACCTCGTGCTCAAGCCGATCGAGGAGCGCCTGCTGGTGACCAAGGTGCTGTTCCAGCTGCGGCTGGCGCGGATCAAGCAGGACTGAGCGCGGCGCGCCTCACTTCTCCGTGCGCCAGTTGATCGAGGCGCGGTTCTCGACCGTGCTGGTTTCCACCTGGATGTCGAAGCCCTTGCGCAGCAGGTACTTCAGCGTCACCACCTGGCCGGTGCCGAGCAGCGACACGCCGTAGCTGACGTACAGCCGCGGCGACAGGTACTTGCCCACGCCCAGCACATCGCCGCCGAGCGCGCGCGAGTTGCTCACGCCGGCATCGTCCAGCCCGATGCGCGCGCCCAGCTGCGCGGTGAGCAGGCCGACGCCGGTGTTGAGCGCCGACTTCGCCAGGTCCACCTGCTGCAGCTCGCTGCGGTTCAGGCTGGGCAGCGGGCGGCCGAGGGTGAGGTAGGCCAGCGCCTCGGACTGGCTCATCGCCGGGTTCGACCACACGCTGGCCTGCGGCGCCAAGGCGCGTCCCGACACCTGCACGCCGGCGGTGACGTCGCCGACCTCGCGCTCGGCGCGGATGTCCAGCCGCGGGTCGGCGATCGCGCTGTTCGACCACAGCAGGCGGCCGCGGGTGATGCGCAGGTCCTGGCCGTAGGCGCGGTAGCGGCCACCGACGTCGAGCGCGCCGGTGGCGCGCGCCTCGCCGCCGGGGAGCTGGCGCACGCGCAGGCTGCCGCCGAGGGTGCCGGCCAGGCCGTAGCCGTCCAGCTTCACCGCATCGCCCACCGTCACCGCCAGGTCCAGATCCAGCGGAAGCGGGCTGGCCGCGGCCTGCTGCGGATCGGCCGGGTCCAGCACCACCACGTCCGGCGAGGGCGCCACGCCCATGTCCAGCCGTTCCAGATGAACGTCGGCCTGCGGAACCGCCACGCTGCCGCGCACCTGCAGCGGCGCGCCGGCGCGATAGCTCAGGCGGATGTCGGGCGAGGCCAGCAGGCGCAGCTGGCGGGTATCGGCCAGCAGCACGCGGGTCCCGCGCAGCGACAGCTGCAGCGGGGTGCTGGTGTCCTGCCAGCCGAGGCTGCCTTCCACCTGCAGCGGGCCTTGGCCGGTGCCGAGACTGCCGGCGATGCGCGCGCTGCCGTCTTCCTGCGCCTGCAGCTGCAGTTCGCCGTCCTGAACGGCGATCCCCAGCGCCGGCAGCTCCGCGGCGAACCCCTGCAACTGCGCCTGGCCGCCCAGACGCGGCGCGGCGCGGCTGCCGCCCAGCTGCACGGCCACGTCCAGTCGCCCACGCGGCTCGACGATGTCGGGCGAGAGCAGCTCCAGCGGCAGCAGCTCCGTGGTGCGCAGGCGCAACACGCCGCGCAGCGGGGCCTGCACCTGCGGCCCGGTCTGCACCTGCGCGGCCAGGCTGCCGTCGCGTCCCAGCGCGGCATACGCCGACAGCTGCCACTGCGCCGGGCCGAGATCGGCCGCGACCACCAGGTCGCGATAGCGCAGCAGCGCGCGCCGCGCCCCGGGGCGCTCG
>CAYYAT010000192.1:0-4159 GCA_964469595.1 uncultured Thermomonas sp. | reverse complement strand
GTCTCGATCGGCTTCAGTTCGCCGTCCGGGTCGAGCTTCTTGCGCAGGCGGCCGATGAACACCTCGAGCACGTTGGAATCGCGGTCGAAGTCCTGCTGGTAGATGTGCTCGGTGAGGTCGGCCTTCGAGACCAGCTCGCCGGCGTGCATCATCAGGTATTCGAGCACCTTGTACTCGTAGCTGGTCAGGTCCACGTTGCTGCCGTTGACGCTCACCGTCTGCGCGGCCAGGTCCAGCATCACCGGGCCGCATTCCAGGGTCGGCTTGCTCCAGCCGGCGGCGCGGCGCACCAGCGCGTTGATGCGCGCCAGCAGTTCCTCGACGTGGAACGGCTTGACCAGGTAGTCGTCGGCGCCCTGCTTCAGGCCGTCCACCTTGTCCTGCCAGCTGGAGCGCGCGGTGAGGATCAGCACCGGGAACTTCTTGCCCTCGTCGCGCAGGGCCTTGATCAGCTCCATGCCGCTCATCTTGGGCAGGCCGAGGTCGATGATGCCCACGTCGAACGGCACCTCGCGGCCCATGTACAGGCCTTCCTCGCCGTCCTGCGCGGCATCCACCGCATAGCCTTCGCGCTTCAGGCGGGCGGCCAGGGTCTCGCGCAGCGGGGCTTCGTCTTCGACGAGCAGGATACGCATGGTCACTCCTTGGGAAACGGTCGAAAGGGCGTTTGCAGGGGTGGGGCTGGGCGAAGCGATGCGAGCCGGTGTTTGCGCGCTCAGTCGTCGTCGCCGTCGCGCGCGGGCGGGCGCCGGCCACCGTCGCCGCGGCGGGCGGGGTCCTGCATGTACACGCGCACCCGGCCCTGGTCGTCGACCACCTTCACCCGGTGCATGTCACGGCCATCGAACTGGATGCGCTCGGCCGAGAGCACCTCGCCGCGGGTGTCGCGCTCGGCGCGGCGCACCGCGTCCGACAGGTTGTCGCGCCGCTGCGGCATCTCCGCCTGCGGCTGCGGGCGCTCGCGCGGGGCACCCTGCTGCATCCACGGCGGCAGCTGCTGCGCCCACGCCGACGCCGCCGGCAGCGCGGCCAGCACGGCAGCGGCAAGCAGGTTCAACGAGGCGTGCGGAGGACGGGACATGGCGTGTCTGTGGCGAACGACGGGTTGGCAGGCATTCTTGGAATCCGGGGGTGAACCCCCCCTGAAGTTTCCTGAACAGGATAGCGCGTCGTTCAGGCAAGTGCCGGCGGCCGTACCCCGCCCGCATCGAGGCCGCTCAGGCCGCCTGCGCCCGTTCGGTCAACGCCAGCGCCTGTTCGACGAGCGCCCAGTCGGCGCCGGGCTTGTGCGCGCCTTCGCTCAGCACCTGCCGGAACGCGCGCCCGCCGGGCTGGCCGGCGAACAGCCCCAGCAGGTGGCGGGTGATGTGCTTGAGGAACACCCCGCGCGCCAGCTGCGCCTCCACGTAGGGCCGGTAGGCGCGCAGCAGCTCGGCGCGCGTGCGCAGGGGGCCACCGAACCACTGCACGTCCAGCTGATGCAGCAGGTAGGGCGTGTGGTAGGCGGCGCGGCCGAGCATCGCGCCGTCGACATGGGCCAGGTGGGCGGTCGCTTCCGCCGCATCCGCGATGCCGCCGTTCACCACCACCTGCAGCGCCGGCCGCTCGCGCTTGAGCCGATAGGCCCAGTCGTAGCGCAGCGGCGGCACCTCGCGGTTCTCCTTGGGCGACAGGCCCTGCAGCCAGGCGTTGCGCGCATGCACGATGAACGAGCGGCAGCCGGCCTCGGCGATGGTGTCGATGAAGGCGAGGAAGCGCTCCCACTCGTGGTCGTCGTCCACGCCCAGCCGGCACTTCACCGTCACCGGCACGGGGCAGGCCGCGATCATCGCCGCCACGCCCTCCGCCACCAGCGCCGGCTCGCGCATCAGGCAGGCGCCGAAGCGGCCGGCCTGCACGCGGTCGGACGGGCAGCCGCAGTTGAGGTTGATCTCATCGAAGCCCGCCTCCGCTCCGATCCGTGCCGCCTGCGCCAGCAGCGCCGGTTCGCTGCCGCCCAGCTGCAACGCCACCGGGTGCTCGGACGGGTCCATCGCCAGCAGGCGCGCACGGTCGCCGTGGATGACCGCGTTGGCGTGCACCATCTCCGAATACAGCCGCGCATGCGGCGCCAGCACGCGGTGGAAGGCGCGGCAGTGGCTGTCGGTCCAGTCCATCATCGGGGCGACGGACAGGCGCACGAGCTCGGCGGGGATGGCGGGCGAGGCGTTCACGCCGCGCATTGTACGGAGCGGGGGCAGCCGCGGCGGCGATGCGCGACAATAGTGCGATCCGTTCGCCGCAGCCCGCCGCCATGATGAACACCAGCTACCGCAAGCCCCTGCCCGGCACCGCCTTCGACTATTTCGACGCGCGCGAGGCGGTGGACGCCCTGCAGCCAGGGGCCTGGGCGCGCCTGCCGTACACCGCGCGCGTGCACGCCGAGAACATCGTGCGCAAGGCCAACCCCGAGCACATCAACGACTATCTGCGCCAGCTGATCGAGCGCCGGCGCGACCTCGACTTCCCGTGGTTCCCGGCGCGCGTGGTCTGCCACGACATCCTCGGCCAGACCGCGCTGGTGGACCTGGCCGGCCTGCGCGAGGCGATCGCCGAGGCCGGCGGCGACCCCGCGCAGGTGAACCCGGTGGTGCCGGTGCAGCTGATCGTGGACCACTCGCTGGCGGTGGAGGCGCCGGGCTTCGACCCGCAGGCGTTCGCCCGCAACCGCGCGATCGAGGACCGCCGCAACGCCGACCGCTTCGACTTCATCGAGTGGTGCCGGCGCGCGTTCGACAACGTGGACGTGATCCCGGCCGGCAACGGGATCATGCACCAGATCAACCTGGAGAAGATGTCGCCGGTGATCTATACCCGCGACGGCGTGGCCTTCCCCGACACCTGCGTCGGCACCGACTCGCACACGCCGCACGTGGACGCGCTGGGCGTGATCGCCGTCGGCGTCGGCGGGCTGGAGGCGGAGAACGTGATGCTGGGCCGCGCCTCGATGATGCGCCTGCCCGAAATCGTGGCGGTGGAGCTCAGCGGCCGCCCCGGCCCCGGCATCACCGCCACCGACATCGTGCTGTCGCTGACCGAGTTCCTGCGCAAGGAGAAGGTGGTCGGCGCGTACCTGGAGTTCCGCGGCGAGGGCGCCGCCGCGCTGACGATCGGCGACCGCGCCACCATCAGCAACATGGCCCCGGAATACGGCGCGACCGCGGCGCTGTTCTTCATCGACGGCAACACCCTGGACTACCTGCGCCTGACCGGCCGCAGCGATGTCCAGGTGGCGCTGGTGGAAACCTACGCCAGGACCCTGGGCCTGTGGGCCGACGATCTGGCGCACGCGCAGTACGAGCGCACCCTGCATTTCGATCTGTCCACGGTGGAACGCACCCTGGCCGGTCCGTCGAACCCGCACCGCAAGCTGCCGGTCACGGCGCTGGCCGAGCGCGGGATCGCCGACGAGGCCAAGCTGGCCGCCGCGCGCGCAGACGAGGCCGCAGGCCGGCTGCCGGATGGCGCGGTGATCATCGCCGCCATCACCAGCTGCACCAACACCAGCAACCCGCGCAACGTGATCGCGGCCGGGCTGCTGGCGCGCAACGCCAACGCGCGCGGGCTGGCGCGCAAGCCGTGGGTGAAGACCTCGCTGGCCCCCGGCTCGCGGGTGGTGGAGGCCTACCTGAAAGACGCCGGCCTGCTACCGGAGCTGGAAAGGCTGGGGTTCGGCATCGTCGGCTTCGCCTGCACCACCTGCAATGGCATGAGCGGCGCGCTGGACCCTGCGATCCAGCAGGAGATCATCGAGCGCGACCTGTACGCCACCGCGGTGCTGTCAGGCAACCGCAACTTCGACGGCCGCATCCACCCCTACGCCAAGCAGGCGTTCCTGGCCAGCCCGCCGCTGGTGATCGCCTATGCGCTCGCCGGCACCATCCGCTTCGACATCGAGCGCGACGTGCTCGGTACCGATGCCGAGGGCCGGCCGGTGCATCTGAAGGACCTGTGGCCGAGCGACGAGGAGATCGACGCGATCGTGCGCGCGCACGTCAAGCCGGAGCAGTTCCGCGCGGTATACGGGCCGATGTTCGCGCCGCGCGCGCAGACCGAACGCGCCGCGCCGCTGTACGCCTGGCGCCCGCAGAGCACCTACATCCGCCGCCCGCCGTACTGG
>CAYYAT010000191.1:0-4180 GCA_964469595.1 uncultured Thermomonas sp. | reverse complement strand
CAGCGCCAGCGTCTCCAGCAGCATCAGCGCGCTCAGCGGCATCGCCAGCAGCTGCGCCGCGGTTTCGTCGGGGATGCCGTCCGGCAGCGGCACCGTCATCCGCACCGGCGCGATGAAGTACTCGGCCCAGGTGCCGCGCCCGGCCGGGGTGGCCACGCGCTGGCCGACCGCCAGGCCTTCCACGCCTTCGCCCAGCGCGTCCACGATGCCGACCGCCTCGCTGCCGCCGATCGCCGGCAGCGCGGGCCGGTAGCCGTACTGGCCGCGCACGGTGAGCAGGTCGTGGTTGTGGATCGGCGCCAGCAGGGTGCGGATGCGCACCTCGCCCGCCTGCGGCTGCGGTAGCGGGGCATCGCCCACGGCCAGCACCTGGGTGGGGTCTCCGAAGCTCTGGTAGAGGGCGCTGCGCATGCGTGGGGCTCCTGGGAAAGTTGGACAGGGGATGGCGGTCAATGCCCGCCGGCCGCGGCGCCGCCGACCTTGGCCGAGAACGGCGGCCTGGCCAGCCAGACGAACGCGATCACCAGCAGGAAGATGATGCCCAGCAGATGGAAGATCTCGTTGAAGCCGATCTGCGCGGCCTGGTTGGCGATCATCCGGTCGAGCATGAACGCGCCGCGCTGGAGGTCGCCGCCGCCGAGGCGGGTGGCGGTGTCCAGCATGGCCGGATCATACGCGCCGATGTGCTCGGTCAGGTGCGCGTGGTGCAGGGTGCCACGCTCGGTCCAGGCGTAGGTGGTCAGCGAGGCGGCGAAGCTGCCGCCCAGGGTGCGCATGAAGGTGGCCAGGCCGGAGCCGGCGGCGATCTCGTGCGGCTCCAGATCGGACAGCAGGATCTGCAGCACCGGCATGAAGAACAGCGCCACGCCCAGGCCCTGGAACAACTGCACCAGCGCCACGTGCTGGAAGTTCACGTCGAGGTTGAAGTGCGAGCGCGCGAAGCTGGTCAGCGACATCGCCACGAACGCGAAGCTGGCGAGCATACGCAGGTCGAAGCGGTGCGCGTACTTGCCCACGAACGGGGTGAGCAGCACCGGCAGGATGCCGATCGGCGCGGTCGCGAAGCCGGCCCAGATCGCGGTATAGCCGAGGTTGCGCTGCAGCCACAGCGGCACCAGGATGCCGACGCTGAAGAACGCCGCGTAGGCCACCACCATCGCCGCGGTGCCGGCGCTGAAGTTGCGGTGGCGGAACAGTCGCAGGTTCACGATCGGGTCGCGGTCGGTCAGCTCCCAGATCACGAACACCACCAGCGCGACCGCGGCCACGATCGCCAGCGCCACGATGGTGGTGGAGTTGAACCAGTCCTCGTCGTTGCCGAGGTCGAGCAGGATCTGCAGCGCGCCCACGCCCAGCACCAGCGTGGCCAGGCCGATGTAGTCCATCTTCGGCTTCTCCAGCCGCTCCGGGCGGCCCTTCAGCTGGCGGCCCACCACCACGCTGGAGAAGATGCCGATCGGCACGTTGATGAAGAAGATCCATTCCCAGCTGTAGTTGTCGGTGATCCAGCCGCCGAGGATCGGCCCGGCGATCGGGGCCACCACCGTCACCATCGCCAGCAGGGCGATCGCCTGCCCGCGCTTGGCCGGCGGGTAGATCGACAGCAGCAGCGCCTGGGTCACCGGGTACATCGGCCCGGCGACGAAGCCCTGCAGCGCGCGCGCGGTCACCAGCAGGCCCATCGAGTGGGCGATGCCGCACAGGAACGAGGCCATCACGAACGCCAGCGTGGACCACATGAACAGCTTGCGCTCGCCGTACTTGCGGGTGAGCCAGCCGGTCAGCGGCAGCGCGATCGCGTTGCTGACCGCGAACGAGGTGATGACCCAGGTCGCCTGGTTGGCACTGCCGCCAAGGTTGCCGGAAATGGTCGGCAGCGAGACGTTGGCGATGGTGGTGTCCAGCACCTGCATGAAGCTGGCCAGCGCCAGCCCCAGCGTGGTCAGGGCCACGTTGGGCGGGCGGAAATCGGAGGGCCTGGCCGCGACCTCGGGGCCGGGCGGCAGGCCCATCGCTTCTTCTTGCTGGGCGATCGAGTTGGCCATGGGTCGGTGCTTGCGGGGGAAGGTGCAGGAGCGGCGGCATGGTGGCCGCCGGCATCGGGACGCCCGTCACCCGGAGGGGGAGGGGAGGTGGCGCAGCGCCCCGGCGCGACTCCTGCGTAAAGGGGTCAGGAGGCGTGGCCCTGCGGCAGGTTGCGGGCGATCACGGCGTCGATCAGCGCATCTGCCTCGTGCAGCTGGCGGCCATAGGCGGCGGTGGTCAGCACCGGCTTGTCGGCGGCGGTCGCCGGCAGCACCGGGCCGCGCTGGTCGTGCACGTCCACGATCACGTTCATGCTCATGCCCAGCCGCAGCGGGTGCTGGCGCAGCTGCTCGCGGTCGAGCTCCACCCGCACCGGGATGCGCTGCACGATCTTGATCCAGTTGCCGCTGGCGTTCTGCGCCGGCAGCAGGGCGAAGGCGCTGCCGGTGCCCATGCCGAGGCTGGCCAGGCGGCCCTTGAACTCCACCGCGTCGCCGTACACGTCGGCGGTCAGGGTCACCGGCTGCCCCAGGCGCATGTTGTGCAGCTGGGTTTCCTTGAAGTTGGCATCCACCCACACCTGGTCCAGCGGCACCACCGTCATCAGCGGGGTGCCCGGCTGCACGCGCTGGCCCAGCTGCACGCTGCGCTTGGCGACGAAGCCGTCCACCGGCGCCACGATCGCCGCGCGCTGCAGGTTCAGGTAGGCCTGGCGCAACTGGGCGGCCGCGGCCTGCACCTGCGGCTGGCTGGCCACGGTGGTGGCATCGACCAGCGCGCGGCTGCGCGAGAGCTGCCCGCGCGAGGCCGACAGCGCGGCCTCGGCCGCCTGCAGCTGGGCCTGCGCATGCGCCAGTTCCTCGGGCGAGACCGCGCCGCTGGCGACCAGGTCGCGGCGGCGGGCCACGTCGGCGCGCGCCTGCTGCAGCGCCGCTTCGCGCGCGGCGATGTCGGCCTGCGCGCTGTCCGCGCTGCTGTACAGGCCGCGCACCTGGCGCACGGTGGCGGCGAGGTTGGCCTCGGCCTGCGCCAGCGCGACCTTGGCGTCGTTCGGGTCCAGCTGCACCAGCACCTGGCCGGCCTTCACCCGCATGCCGTCGTCGGCGTTGATCGCCACCACCGTGCCCATGGTCTGCGGGGTGATGCTGACGATGTTGCCCTGCACGTAGGCATCGTCGGTGTCCTGGCGCCAGCGCGCCACCAGCAGGTAGTAGGCCAGCCAGGCGATCCCGGCGATGACCAGCACGGCCAGCACCACCAGCAGCGCGCGCCGGCGCTTGCCGTTGCCGGGCGTGGCGGGGGACTGCGACGGCGGCAGCGGCGCGGCCGGGCCGGCGGACGAGTTCGGCGTGGTTTCGGTGGTCATGGCGGGGGGTCAGTCGGAGACGGTGGAATCGGGGGAGCGCACGGCGATGCCGCCGCCGAGCGCCTGTTCGAGATCGACCGCGGCGATCCGGCGCTGCGCGCGCAGGGCCGCCAGTTGCTGGTCGAGTTGCAGCAGCGGGCGCTGCGCGGCAAGTACGTCGAGCTGGGTGGCGATACCGGCGCGCTGGCGCTGGAGCACCAGCGCGTGGGCCTTGCCGGCGGCCTCGCGGGCGGCGCGCGCCTGTGCGATCTGCGCATCCAGCGTGCGTGCCGCCTGCACGGCGTCGGCCACTTCGCGGATCGCGCCGAGCAGGGTCTGGTTGTAGCTGGCCACCGCCAGGTCGTAGTCGGCGGTGCTGCCGCGCAGCTGCGCCCGCAGGCGGCCGCCCTCGAAGATCGGTAGGCTCAGCGCGGGGCCGCCGTACAGCAGCAGGGACTTGCTGCCGAACAGGTCGCCGAGGCTGCCGGCGGCCACGCCCGCCAGCGCGGACAGGTTGATGCTGGGGTAGAACGCGGCCTTGCTGGCGTCGATCCCGCGACGCGCGGCCTCCACCCGCCAGCGCGCGGCGGCCACGTCCGGGCGGTGCGCCAACAGGTCGCTGGGCAGGATCGAGGGCGGTGCCACGTCCGGCAACCGCAGCTGCGGGCGGGTGATCGCCAGGCCGCGGTCGGGGCCAGCGCCGGCCAGCGCCGCCAGCGCGTTGCGCAGGGCGTCGATCTGCTGCTGCGCGGCCTGCACCTGCTGGCGCGCGGCGCGCGCGCTGCCGCGGTTCTGTTCCAGGGCGATGCC
>CAYYAT010000190.1:3696-4187 GCA_964469595.1 uncultured Thermomonas sp. | reverse complement strand
GCGCCCAGGCCGGTGGCGGGCTGCCGTCGAACCACCAGGCGGGCGTGCGCGGCATCCGCCGCGGGCTCAAGCGCCGGTCTCCCGGAACTGCATGGCGTGCAGATGCGCATACACGCCGCCACGCGCCAGCAGTTCGGCATGGGTGCCCTGCTCCACCAGCCGGCCTTCGTCCAGCACCAGGATCTGGTCGGCATGCTCCACGGTGGACAGCCGGTGCGCGATCACCAGGGTGGTGCGGTCCGGGATCAGGTGGGCCAGCGCGTCCTGCACCAGCCGTTCGGAGGCGTTGTCGAGCGCCGCGGTGGCCTCGTCCAGGATCAGGATCGGCGCATCCTTGAGCATGGCGCGCGCGATCGCCAGGCGCTGGCGCTGGCCGCCGGAGAGCTTGCCGCCCTTGACGCCGATATGGCTGTCCGCGCCCTGGGGCATGTGCGCCACGAATTCCAGCGCATTGGCGCCACGCAGCACCCGCTGCACGTCCTCCGGCGAAG
>CAYYAT010000190.1:0-3686 GCA_964469595.1 uncultured Thermomonas sp. | reverse complement strand
TAGGCCACGATCTCGACCACGCTGCCGTCGAACAGCATGACCTGCTGGCCGACCATCGCCAGCTGCCGGCGCAGGTCGGCCAGGCGGTATTCGGACAGCGGATACCCATCCAGCAGGATCTGCCCGCCGTCGGGGTCGTAGAAGCGCGGGATCAGTTTGGCCAGGCTGGACTTGCCGCTGCCGGAGCGGCCGACGATCGCGGTGACCGTGCCGGGGCGCGCCACGAAGCTGATGCCCTGCAGCGCCGGGCGCGGCTGGCCGGGATACTGCAGGGTCACGTCGCGAAACTCGATCAGCCCGCGCGCGCGCTGCAGCGGACGGGTGCCGGCATCCACCTCGTCCTCGGCATCCAGCACGTGGAACAGGCGCTCGGCCGAGGCCACCCCGCGTTGCAGCATGCCCTGCACGTTGGTCAGCTGCTTCAGCGCCGGGATGATCGCCAGCATCGAGATCATCAGCTGCACGAACCCGCCCGCGGTCAGGCGCCCCGCCAGCGCCTCGCGCCCGGCGAAGAACAGCAGCAGGGCCAGCCCCACCGCGCCGGTCAGCTGCACCACCGCCGAGGAGATGCTGCGGGTGGCCTCCACCTTCAGGCTCAGGCGCAGGTTGTCGTCGGCCAGCCTGGCATAGCGCGCCATTTCCATCGCGCGTGCGCCGTACACCTTCACTTCCTGCTGGTTGGACAGCGCCTGGTCGGCGGCCAGCATCATCTGCGCCGAGGTCTCCTGC
The DNA here is from genome assembly GCA_964469595.1 of uncultured Thermomonas sp. Lineage (GTDB taxonomy): Bacteria > Pseudomonadota > Gammaproteobacteria > Xanthomonadales > Xanthomonadaceae > Thermomonas. The sequence goes on along the minus strand of CAYYAT010000190.1, from coordinate 2,957 downwards.
ACCTTGTGCCCGTAGCGGCGGTAGCGGCGGCCCACCCTATCCATCATCCACGCGATCAGCGGCCCCAGCAGCAGCACCGCCAAGGTCACCCGCCAGCTGGCGTACAGCATCACCGCCAGCATCGCCACCACCTGCAGCGACTGCTGCAGCATGACCTTGCCGGAATCCACCACCGCCTGCGCCACCTGGTCGCTGTCGGAGCCCAGCCGCACCAACATCGACGGCACCGGCTCGCCGTCGAAGCGCAGGCCCGGCAGGCGCAGATACTTGTCCATCGCGCGCACGCGCATGTCGCGCGCCACCCCGCGCGCGGCCTTGGCCATGTACAGGTCGGTGAGATAGCCGGCCATGCCGCGCACCACGAAGATGCCGACGATGGCCAGTGGCAGCAGGACGCCGAACTCGCGGTTGCGGGCGACGAAGGTCTCATCGACCATTGGCTTGGTCAGCACCCCGAACGCGCCCGCGGCCGCGCCTTCCACCAGCAGACCCAGCAGCGCCAGCAGCAGCACCCCGCGATAGGGGCCGACCAGCCCAAGCAGCCTTCGATAGATCGCCCAGGCCGAAGGCGGCAGGCTCATGGCGCGCCCCCGCGCGCGCCGGCGGTGTCCGGCGCGGTGGCATTGGCGACCGTGCGGAACCCCAGCTGGCCCAGCGCCTCGTAGGCGGTCACCACCGCCTGCCAGGGCGTGCGCGCATCGGCGCGGATCAACACCACCCGCTCGCGGTCCTCGCCGGCGACCTCGCGCAGCGCCTGCTTGAGGGATTCCACGTCGGTGCGCAGCAGCTCGCGGTCGCCGACGAAATAGCGGCCCTGCGCGTTGATCAGGATGCCCAGCGGCTGCGCGCGGGCATCCGCCGGCTGGCCGTCGGCGCGCGGCAGCTGCAGCTTGAGCACCGAGCGCGCGTCGAAGGTGGTGGTCACCACGAAGAAGATCAGCAGGCACAGCACCACGTCGATCAACGGCACCAGGTTGATCTCGGGGATGTCGTCGCTGCGGTGGTCGGCGATCCGCATGCCCGCCTCAGCCCTTCTTCTTGCCGGCGGGGCCGGCGGCGGCGGTGTCCAGCACGTCCGACAGCTGCATCGCCTCGTGCTCCATGTCCACGATGTAGCCGGCGATGCGGCCGCGGAAATAGCGGTGGAAGGCCAGCGCCGGGATCGCCACCACCATGCCGGTGGCGGTGCACACCAGCGCCTTGCCGATGCCCCCCGCCAGCTGGTTGGCATCGCCGATGCCGTGGTCGAGGATGCCCAGGAACATCTGGATCATGCCGACCACGGTGCCGAACAGGCCCAGCAGCGGGCCGGCGGCGGCGATCGTGCCGAGCGCGTTCAGGTAGCGCTCCATCCGATGCACCAGGTGGCGGCCTACGTCCTCGACCCGCTCGCGCATGAGCTCGCGCCCGCGCCCGCGCACATCGAGCTCGGCCGCCAGGAGTGCGCCCAGCGGCGACGTCGCGCGCAGCGATTCGATGTGCGCAGGTTCCAGCGGCTTGCCGCGGCCCACCCATTCGCGCACCTCCTCGCCCAGCCCCGGCGGCAGCACGCGTTCGCGGCGCAGGCTCCAGAAGCGCTCGACGATGATGGCCAGCGCGGCCACCGCCAGCAGCAACAGCGGGATCATCGGCCAACCACCGGCCTTGATCAGTTCCAGCACGGGTCGATCCTCCGGCCTTCATGGCCGCGAAAACTCCGGCGCGTAGCATAGCCCAGCCACCTGCCCGCGCCGGCGCACCGCATCCCATAGCCGCGGTTGCGCGCTGCGCTGCTCGCGCAGCTGCACGCCCGTCGCCGCCAGCCAGACCCGGATCGCGCCGGAGCGCGCGCTGTCCAGTACCTCGGCGCCCGCCCCGCACCAGCGCCTTACCACCTCCCCACGCGGATGGCCGAAGCGGTTGTCAGCCCCGGAGGACACCAGCGCCAGGCGCGCACCGGTGGCCGCCACGAACTCCGACGCGGAGGAGCCGGCGCTGCCGTGGTGCGGGACCACGACTACCGTGCTGGCCACGGCCTGTGGCTGTTCGCGCAGCAGTTTGCGCTCGACATAGTGGCCCACGTCGCCCGCCAGCAGCGCGCTGCCATGTGCAGCTTCAACCCGCAGCACGCAGGCCGCCTCGTTGCCCAGGTATGGGAACCCCGGCCCCGGATGCAGCACACGGAAGCGCACGCCGTCCCACTGCCATTGCTGGCCCGCCAGGCAGGCCACATCGCCGCGCGCCGGGCTGCCCTCGGGCGCCAGCACCCGCGGCAGCGGAAACGCCGCCGCCACCGCCTCGCGCCCGCCGGCATGGTCGTTGTCGCCGTGGCTGATGATCGCCAGGTCGAGGCGGCGCACGCCCAGCGCATGCAGGGCCGGCACCACCGCGCGCTCGCCGGCGTCGAACCCGTCCGCCTGCGCCGGCCCCATGTCGTACAGCAGCGCGTGCCCGGCGGTGCGCACCAGCACCGCCAGGCCCTGGCCGACATCGATGACCACCAGCTCCGCCTCGCCCGGGGCCGGCAGCTCGCGCGGCGGGAGCAGCAGGGGCAGCCACAGCAGCAGCCCCAGCCAGCGCGCGGGCAGCCCGCGCGGCAGCAGCAGCCACAGCGCCCCGAGCAGGGCCAGCGGCAAGGCATACCAGCGCGCCTGCGGCAGCCAGGCCAGCGCCAGCGGGCTGTCCGCAATGGCGGCCAGCAGCGGCCACGGCAGGTCGAAGCAGGTGGCCGCGGCCTGCCAGCACCACGCGCCCCAGCCCGCGCGCAGGGTCTCGGCCAGCACCCCCAGCAGGCTCAGCGGCACCACCACCAGGCTCCACCACGGCACCGCCACCCCATTCGCCAGCGGCCCCGCCAGCGAGGCCTGCCCGAACAGCACCACGCACAGCGGCAGCAGCCCCAGGCTCGCCACTCCCTGCGCTTTGAGGAAGCCGCCCAGCAGGCCGCGCCAGCCGCGGCCATCACCCTCCGGCAGGCA
>CAYYAT010000189.1:0-4244 GCA_964469595.1 uncultured Thermomonas sp. | reverse complement strand
GAGCGGCGGACGCGGGAGCATCGGGCGCGGCCTGCGCGGCCACGCGGGCGACGGGCTGGGTGGATGCCGCAGCCGGCGCAGGCTGCGGCCGCTTGCGTCTGAACAGGTCGAACAAGGACATGCGCACGCTTCCCCGGGGCGAACCGGGGGCAATTCAAGCCTGAACGGGGAAGCCCGCCGCGCGGGCGGGCGTCCGCTCAGCGCCTGGCGTGCGCGTCCTCGGCCAGCGCGCGCATCGCGAACAGCCGTGCCACCTTGCCCCAGGCCAGCGCGCCGGCGATGCACAGGCCCAGCAGGAAGGCCAGCACGAAACCACCGGCGCCCGCCGGCGCGACGTGCCCGCGCACGGCCAGCAGGAGCAGCGCCAGCAGCAGGCTGCACACGGTCGGCAGCAGGTAGGCGGTGAGCACCGCCAGCGGCCGCCGCAGCAGCAGCGTGAGGCCGCGCCACCAGGCCTTCAGCGCCGAGCGCAGGCGGGCGTCGGCCGCCAGCCAGCCGCGGCCGGCCTCGAGGCTGGCGTGCGCCAGCAGGAACAGCACGCCGCCGATCGCCAGCGCGATGTCGCGGCCATCGTTGATGGCCGATTCGAGGATGGCGTGCTCGTGGATCTGCTCGTTGAAGCCGAGGGCGGCGGCGCCGATCCCCAGCGCCAGCCCGAGCGGCACTACCGACCACAGCAGCAGGCGCAGCAGCGGGCCGTATTCGGCCAGCCCGCCGCGCAGCAGGTCGCCGAACCCGAGCGCGCTGCGGCTGCGCGCGGCGGTGAGGGTGGCGCCGGCCAGCAGCGGCGACAGCAGCAGCATCAGCAGGGCCGAGACCCGCAGCAGCGAGGTCAGCAGCGGCATCGGCGCGTCGGGCGCGGTCAGCGCGCCGAGCAGTGGCATCGGGTCGTGGCCGGCGGCGATCGCCGGCGCCTGCGGGGAATAGTCCAGCAGGCTGCCCAGCCAGCTCCACACCGGCAGCGTGGCGACCAGGGTGCAGGCCAGGCCGGCGGCCACCCACAGCAGCAGCAGTCGCCACTGCAGGGCGGCGGCGAGGGCGCGCGGGGCGGCGGCGCGGGCGCGGAGGGGACGGATCGAGGTAGTCATCGGGTAGCGCCTCTTCAGACCGTGGCCAGCAGGGCCAGCAGGGAGTGCAGCAGTGCGGTGAATTCGCCGAACCAGCGGCGCGCGGCCTGCGGCTTCGGCTCCAGCGTGCGGCCGTCATTCAGGCGGTTGGCGTCCATCCGCACCCGGTCATCCGGGTCGAGCTGGGCCGAGACCGCCTTGGCCGGGGCCACCACCACGAAGCGCTGCCAGCTGTCCTGGGCGGTGACCGGGGAGTCGCGGTGGCTGCCGTCGGCGAAGTGGATGCGCAGGATCTGCGGCGGCTTCACCGCGTCGCGGCGGACCACCACCGTGGTGCGGTAGGGGAAAGCGCCCTGCCCGGGCTTGGCGTCCGGATGCGCCTTCTTCCATGCCTTGCGGCGCTTGGCGATCGCGGCGTCGATGGCCTTGCTGCCCACCAGCACCTGGCGGCCCTGGTAGGCGTGGTAGCCCGGCAGCGGGAGCACTTCGCGGCTGGACAGGCTGGCGATGCGGTCGTCGGTGCGGCCGGTGGAGTACACGTAGGCGTCGAAGGCGGCATGGACGATGTCGGGACGGCCGGTGCCTTCGGCCAGCGCGTCGCGCAGGTCGGCGGCCGACGGATGGCGGAACTTCCAGCGCTCGTAGTACAGCTTCATCGCGCGCTCCATCGCCGGGGTGCCCACCAGCGCCTCGATCTGGCGCATGGCGGTGGCGGTGCGCGAGTACACGGTGCCGTAGCTGGCGCTGGACAGGCGGTCCCACGAGTTGGCGCCCAGCGGGTCGGCCGGATCCTGCAGCGCGGCGCCCAGGCGCTCCATGTCGAACGGGGTGATCCGGGTGCCGATCCCGAACCAGCGCATCCACGGCAGTTGCAGCACCAGGTCCTGCCTGCGCGCGCTCATCATGCGCTGGTCCCAGTACTCGTTCATGCCCTCGTCGAGCATGGGTTCCTCGAACTCGTTGGAGCCGAGGATGCCGTAGAAGTAGCCGTGGCCGAACTCGTGCACGGTGACGAAATCCAGCATCCAGCGCGGCAGGCTGCCGGCGGTCACGGTGTCGGTGTTGTCGGCGGTGAAGAAGGTGGGGTACTCCATGCCGCCGGCTTCCTTGGCGCCGTAGGGCGGCACTACCGCGGTGGCGGTCTTGTAGGGATAGGCGCCCAGCGTCTTCGAGAAGTAGTCCAGCGCATCGATGGTGGCCTGCAGCACCGGCTCGGCGTTGCTGGCGTATTCCGGCGGGTACAGCACCTTCACCTCCACCGGGCCGCGCGGGCCGGCCCAGGTCTTCACCAGCGGCTTGGCGAAGCGCTTGTCGGCGGTCCACGCGAAGTCGTGCACGTCGTCCTGCACGTAGCGGTGGGTGGTCTTGCCGTCCTTCTCCACCGGGGCGCCCACCTGCTGGCCGGTGGCGCCCACGGTGTAGTCCTTCGGCACGGTGATGCGCACGTCGTAGCGGCCGTAGTCGGCGTAGAACTCGCTGTGCAGGTGGAACTCGTGGGCGTTCCAGCGCGGCGCGAGCGCGCCGCGTTCGCCCGGCAGCTCCAGCACGGCGATCTTGGGGAACCACTGGCCGACCAGGTGGAAGCTGCCGTAATAGCCGGTGCGCGCCACCACCCGCGGCAGCTGGTCGAAGAAATCGATGTCCAGCGTGGTGCTGGCGCCCGGCGCCACCGGCTGCGGCAGGTCGATGCGGACCACGCTGCGATCGGGCTTGGGGCCGTTGTCCGGCTGCACGAAGGTCCACTTCGCCGCGCGTCCGGCCTGCGCCACCTTGTCGAGGCGGATGTAGCCGTATTCGCCGTCCTTGGTGGCGACGTTGCTGCGGAAGCCGCTGCTGCTGGCCCGCTGCTCGGTCATGAAGGTGCTGCCGGGGCCGTCGAAGCCGTTGAGGTACAGATGCAGGTACACGCTGCACACCGGCTGCGCGCTGCGGTTGCGCCAGGTCAGGGTCTGCTTGCCTTTGACCGTGTGCTTGGCCGGGTCGAGCTCGGCGTCGATCGAATACTCCACCACGCGGTCGGACCGGGTGGCTTCCTTGCCCGTGCGCGGGCCGCCCCAGGCGTCGGCCGCGCTGGCCACGCGCACCGCGGCCGCATCCGGCGCGGCCAGCGGGATGGTCGCGCAGCCGGTGGGTGCGGCAGGCGTGGCGGGGCTGGCGGAGGGCGCCCTGGCGGCGGCCAGGGCCGGCATCAGGACGAGCAGGGTGGACAGGGCAAGCGTTGCCCGGTGGCGGCTGTGCATGGAATCCCCGGCGTCGTGCGGACGGTAGTTCCTGCACGATGTGTCAAGTGCACCGGCGTGGCAACATGCCGGTAGTCACGGTGACCGGGAAACGGTGCGCATGGGGATGCGGCGAAAGGAACACGGGCAATGAGCGCAGTGACGCCGATGGCGGGAGTCGATGCCGCGCTGGCGCACGCCTTGCGCCTGCTGGAAGCCCAGCCGGAGCTGGCCGCCGAGCAGGCGCGGGCGATCCTGGAGGCGGTGCCTGGCCATCCCGGTGGCGAGCTGGTCCTCGGCATGGCGGAGGCGACGCTGGGGCAGCATGCCGCCGCGCTGCGGCGACTGTCGGCGCTGGCGCAGGCGCAGCCGGGATCGGCCATGACCTGGCTGGCGCTGGGGCGCGCGCAGGCTGCGCAGGGCGAGGACGCGCAGGCGCAGGCCAGCATGGAGCGCGCGGTCGCGCTGCAGCCGGCGCTGCCCGGCGCGTGGCTGGCACTGGCCGATCTGCGCTTTTCCCGCGGCGATGGCGCCGGTGCCGATGCTGCCTACCTGCAGCACGTGCGGCACAGCGTGCGCGATCCGGTGTTGATGGCCGCTGCCGACGCATTGGCCCGCGGCGACCTGCCGGATGCGGAAACCCGCCTGCGCGCGCGCCTGTCCGCGCAGCCGGGCGACGTGGCCGCGTTGCGCATGCTGGCCGAGCTGGGCGCGCGCCTCGGCCGCAACGAGGAGGCCATCGCCCTGCTCGAGCAGGCGTTGGCGCGTGCACCGGGCTTCGACGCCGCGCGCCAGAACTACGCCGGCCTGCTCAACCGCGGCAACCGCCACGACGAGGCGCTGGTGGAGGTCGATCGCCTGCTGGAGCGCGCGCCCGACAGCCAGTCGCTGCACAACCTGCGCGCGGTGATCCTGGGCAAGCTGGGCGATTTCGAGGCCGCGATCGGCGCCTACGAAC
>CAYYAT010000188.1:3299-4264 GCA_964469595.1 uncultured Thermomonas sp. | reverse complement strand
CGCCGGGCTCTCGGCACCTAGAGTAGGGAATGTTCAAGACATAAGGTGTTAGGGCTCATGAGCAGCAACATCGCACTCGGCATCGCAGCTGTTGCTTTCGCTTCGCTAGCCGTGACGTCAATACTGCTTAGGCAGTCCTCAAAGCGCCTCTTTGCTGCCATCGCCGCACAAGACCCGGATCAGATCCACCTGACTCGCTTCCACACGCCCCTCATGTCAAACGTCAGCCTTCACATGGAAAGTACATGCTAGAAGCCAACCAATTCCGGGAAAACGAGGCCTGGGTTGTATTCCAGCTCAATGACGCCCTGATTCGGACCGAGCAGGACGGGGATTTCAATTGTGTTGCAATCATGGACGCCGCAAGCGGCTTCATCTTCGACACCGCCTTCGTTCCAGCCGCGCTGGCTGAGCCTTCCGCGTTTGAAGTACGCAAGCTTTTCGATTCGTGTGTGGAGCGCAGCGGCGGCACCCCAGCCACGCTTCTGCTCCCGCGGGGACAGTTCGACGCCGTGTTTCCATCGGAAGCCAGACGGCGCGGAATCGGCGCTGTCCATGTCCGTGAGGCGGAGCTTTCTGCCCTCACTTCGGAGGCCACGCAAGGTTTCCGGAAATATATGCAAGGTGGCCGGGCGTGACGCCTGGCCATTCATTCAGGCCGAGGCCGCGACGCGGCGCGGATAGCGCCGGGGTCCTTCACTGCGCTCCAAGCGCCACGATGGAGGCGATGGCCGGGCTATAACAACGCCGCGCGCCTCACTTTTCCTTCTTGAGGATGGTGATGTGGCCGTTGGTTTCCAGCAGGGCCAAGGCGATCTCGTTCACATCGTCCACGGCGTTCATGCGCATGGCTTCGTGGAAGTCGCGCTTGCTGATCAGCTCGCGCCGCAGCACGCGGTCGAACACGCGGCCGTCGCGCGCCAGCACCACCGATACCTCGATGTCCAGCGTGAGCATCTTTTCCA
>CAYYAT010000188.1:0-3289 GCA_964469595.1 uncultured Thermomonas sp. | reverse complement strand
GCTCGCCTACCAGCAAGTGCTCGGCCAGGCGGCTGCGGGCGGTGGCCAGCGCGACCAGGTAGTTCACCGCGATCAGGGTGGTGGCCATGATCGCGGCGCCGGTCAGCGAGTTGTCGCCGCCGTTGATGCCGTTCTGCACCGAGTTGCCCAGCAGCACCAGCAGCACCAGGTCGAACGGGGTGAACTGGCCGACCGAGCGCTTGCCCGACAGCCGCATCAGCACCGTCACCAGCACATACACCACCAGCGCGCGCAGCACGAACACCCACCACGGCGCGGACAGCTGGAACAGGGCGTCCATCACGGTATCTCCTGCCAGGGTCCAGGCCGGATCATGGCTTCAGGGTTGCCTCGAACAGCGCGTGGATGCGCCGATATTCGTCGTACCAGCTGTCGGGATGCACGAAGCCGTGCCGTTCCAGCGGATACGGTGCCAGCTCCCAACCGGTCTTGCGCAGTTCGATCAGCTTCTGCGCCATCATCACCGAATCGCGGAAGAACACGTTGTCGTCGATCATGCCGTGCGCGATCAGCAGGCGATCCTTGAGCCCGGCGGCGAACTCGATCGGGCTGGAGCGCCTGTAGGCTTCGGGATCGATGTCCGGCGTGTTGAGGATGTTGCTGGTGTATTCGTGGTTGTACTGGCTCCAGTCGGCCACCGGGCGCAGCGCGGCGCCGGCCTTGAACACGCCCGGCGCCTTGAACAGCGCCATGTAGGTCAGAAAGCCGCCGTAGCTGCCGCCGTAGATGCCGGCGCGGTCGCGGTCGCCCTGCTGGTTCGCCACCAGCCAGTCCAGGCCGTCGAGGTAATCCTCCAGCTCCGGCTGGCCCATCCCGCGGTAGATCGCGGTGCGCCAGGCGCGGCCGTAGCCTTCGCTGGCGCGGTAGTCCAGGTCGAGGACGATGTAGCCCTCGTCCACCAGCAGGTTGTGGAACATCTGCTCGCGGAAATAGTTGGGATAGCGCGCGGAGACGTTCTGCAGGTAGCCGGCACCGTGCACGAACATCACGATCGGGTACCTGCGGCCGGGCTGCAGCCGCTCCGGCCCGTAGAACTTGCCCCAGATCGCGCCGGCGCCGTGCCGGCTGGGCACCTGCACGAGCTTCGGCGGGATCCAGTGGATCGCCTTATACGCGGCACTACGGGTGTCGGTGAGGATGCGCGCCTGCCCGCCGCTGGCGGCCACCTGCGCCAGCTGTGGCGGGAGGTAGGCGCCGGAATAGCGTACCAGCAGGGCGTCGCCACGCGGCGACAGGCTGAAATCCTCCACCCCGTCCAGCGCGGTCAGCTCGCGCACGTCGCCGCCGCGCGCGGGCACCGCGCACACTTCGTAATCGCCGGGCGCGGCGCGGTTGCACAGGAAGTAGAAGGTCGCGCCATCCGGCGACACCGCCACCTGCGAGGTTTCCCAGCGGCCGTCAGTGAGCTGCCGGCGGCGCGCGCCGTCGAGCGCATACAGGTGCGAGTAGCCGCTTTCCTCGCTGAGGTACCACAGCGTGCGCTCGTCCGGCAGCCAGCCGAACTCGTTGAAGCTCCAGTTGATCCAGGCCGGATCGTGCAGGCGGTGGCGCGGCTGCAGGCGGCCGGCGGCAGGATCGACGGTGGCGATCCAGCGGTCCTTGTTGTCGATCGCGCGCAGCATCACCGCGGCGCTGCCGCCGTCGCCGCGCCAGCGGATCTCGGCCACCTGCAGTGAGCGCGGGCCGTCCAGCGGCGGTTTGCCGGCGGCCTTGCGCAGGTCGGCCAGCGGGTCGTCGCGTAGGCCGGGCAGCGGGTCGAACGCCAGCTCGCGCAGGGTGCCAGTGGCCAGCTCGGCCAGCCACAGCCGCTGCGGTACCGGCGGGTTGCGGCCGACCCGGGTGCGCACGTCCTCGAACTCCTCGTAGCCGGACTCGGTGACGTACATCGGCATCTTGCCGGCGCGCCCGGCATCGGCCCCCTTGGGGCTGGTGACCACCAGCAGCCAGCGCCCGTCCGGCGACAGCGCGGAATCGGCGATCTGCACGTCCTTGCCCAGGTACACCGGCGCCGGCGCGCGGGTCGGGTCCTGGCGCTGCCAGGCCTCGGCCTGCAGGCGCGCGGCATCGCGCGTTTCGCGGTCGCGGCGCAGGGTGTCGATCAGGCGCAGCTGCTGCTCGCGCAGGGCATCCGCGGGCGGCGGCGTACCCGGGGCGTCCTCGGCGCGCGCCTGCGCCGCCTGGGTGATCAGCGCGCCGTCCCAGCGGTACCAGCGGCCATCGGCCTGCCACACCAGACCGGCGCTGCCCCACTGCAGGCGCGAGGCGCCGCCCAGGCCGCGACTGAGCTGGGTCAACGCGCCGCTGCGCAGGTCGCGCAGGAACACATCGCCGTTGCGCACGAAGGCCATGCGCGTGCGGTCGGGCGCCAGCACCGGATTGCCGGCATCCATGTCCGCGCGGGCGGCCTCCTCCAGCTTGCGCGGCGATGCGGCGCCCTCCGTGGCCACCGTCCACACGTCGCGGATCGACGACCCGGAACGCTTCTGCAGGAAGTAGGCGGCCTTGCCATCCCAGCGCCACCAGGCCAGCTCCACCGGCGCGCCGATCCAGTCGGGATCGGCCATCGCCTGTTCGAGCGTCACCCGTGGCGGATCAGCCGCGCGCACCGCCGAGGTGGCGAGAAACAGGGCAAGCACGAACGGGGACAGGCGCATCGCGAAGCTCCGCAGAGAGGCTGGCGGCAGGGTAGCAGCCGCCGCCGCGTGCGCTTGTGCCTAAGGTCCTGTCGGGTTCCGCCGCGCCGCGCTTTCCCGCACAATCGCCGCGACGCCGCCATCCGATCCCCCGGGCCGCCATGCTTGCCTTCGTCTACAAGAGCCTGAAAAAGGCCGACACCTACGTGTACCTGGCCGCGCGCGACGATTTCGCGCGCCTGCCGGCGCCGGTGCGCGCGCAGCTGGGCGAGCTGCGCTTCGTGCTGGAAGTGGCGCTGACCCCGGAGCGCACGCTGGCGCGCGAGAACCCCGAGGTGGTGCGCCGCAACCTGGCCGCCAACGGCTTCCACCTGCAGCTGCCGCCCAGCGTGCAGGACCCGCTGCTGGACGACTGGGGCACCGATGCCTGAGCGCGCCACCCTCGCCGGCGCCGCATGGCTCGTGCCGGGGCTGGCGCTGGCGGCCTGCGGCTGGCTGGGCGGCGCGCCGGCGGCGATCGGCCTGCTGCTGGCGCAGGTGCCGGTGGCGCTGGGCCTGGGCCTGCTGCGCGGCACCCGCGCGCGCACCGGGCTGCTGGCCGATGCCGGGCGCCTGCTGCTGCAGTGGCTGGCGGC
>CAYYAT010000187.1:0-4280 GCA_964469595.1 uncultured Thermomonas sp. | reverse complement strand
GACGTAATACTGCGAGCCGAGCAGGCCGGATTCCTCGAGGGTCACCGCCAGGAACAGGATCGACCGCTTCGGTGGCGTCGGCGCATGCCGGAACGCCTCCGCCAGCTCCAGCAGCGCGGCCACGCCGGTCGCGTTGTCCACCGCGCCGTTGTAGATATTGTCGCCGGGCTCGCCGTCGTGGGTGCCCAGGTGGTCCCAGTGCGCCATGTACACGATCGCCTCGTCGGCGGCCTCGCGGCCGGGCAGCAGGCCGAGCACATTGCGCGACTGCGCCGTGCTGATCGTGCTATCGAGGCTCAACGAGGCGGTCGCGGGAAGAGCCACCGGCTTGAATCCGGGTTTGGCGGCGGCCGCGCGCAGCTTGGCCAGATCCAGCCCGGCGGCCGAAAACAGGGCCTGCGCGGCGTGGCCGGTGATCCAGCCCTGCACCGGCAGCCGCGGCGAGGGATCGGCCGACACCGGCAAGTCGTACTGCGGGCCCGACCAGGAATTGCGCACCACGTCCCAGCCGTACGAGGCCCCGGGCGTGTCATGAATGATCAGCGCCGCCGCGGCGCCCTGGCGCGCGGCCTCCTCGAACTTGTAGGTCCAGCGCCCGTAGTAGGTCATCCGTTTGCCGTCGAACAGGCGCGGATCGCCGCTGGCGAAGCCGGGGTCGTTGATCAGCATCACCACCGTCTTGCCGCGCACGTCGATGCCGGCATAGTCGTTCCAGCCGCGCTCCGGGGCGTTGATCCCGTAGCCGACGAACACCAGCGGGCTGTCGGTGAGCTCCACGTGCGACTTCCCGCTGCGGGTGCCGACCACCATGTCGGTGCCGAACGCGAGGGCCTGGCGGTGGTCGCCGATCGCCAGATGCAGCAGCGTGGAAGGATCGGCCACGCTGCGCACCATCGGCACCGTCTGGAACCAGTGCTCACCATTGCCGGGTTGCAGGCCGATGCGCGCGAACTGCGATTTGATGTAGTCCACCGTCTTCTGTTCGCCGGGAGTACCGGGGCCGCGACCACCGAAGGCGTCCGAGGCCAGCTGCTGCACGTGGGCGGTGAAGTCGGCCGGGTCGATGGCCGGGCGATAGGCGTGCTCGCCTGCGACTGGCGCGCTGGCCGGCGCCGCGGTATCCGCTGCCGCGTCCGCCGCCGGCGCGGTCGCGTTCTGGCCGCAGGCGCACAGGGCAAGGCAGAGCAGCAAGGGCAGCGGGCGCATCGGTGGAACTCCAGGATCGGGGTTCCGTCATCCTAGCAGCGCGACCCGTCCACGCCGGCCGGCCGCGCTGCCGCCGCCGTCAGTCCGCCGGCGGGCGCTCGCCGCTGTAGCGCGCCACGCTGGCACCGGTGACGCTGCCGATGTGCGCGCTGGCATGCACGTACAGCTTCACCTCGCGTTCGAACACCATCGGGCCTTCGACTACCGCCTCCGGGCCGATCACGATGCGCGGGATCTTGGGCTTGCCGAACAGCCCGTGCAGCGTGCCCTTCGGCTTTTCCACCAGGATGCCGCCGACCACCCGCGAGCCGCTGCCCACGGTGATGTCGCCGGTCACGGTTTCCACCCGGCCTTCGACCGTGCTGGCCTGCAGGCCGATCCCGCCGTTGACGGTGCTCACCTTGCCGCGCACCACGCCGCCGCGGTCGAGGGTGATGCCGCCGTTGACGGTCTCCAGGTCGCCGTCGATGCGGCCGCGCTGGCCGAAGCGGATGCCGCCGTTGACGGTGGAGGCGCTGCGCAGGACGACATCGTCGCCGGCATCGATCCCGCCGTTCACGGTTTCCACGCCACTGGCGCGGGCGCCGCGGCCGAGGGTGATGCCGCCGTTCACCGTCTCCAGCCGGCCGTAGGCCTGCCCGGCCTCCGCGACGATGCCGCCGTTGACCTTGTCGATGTCGCGCAGTGGGGGTTGCGCCTGCGGGGCGGCGAGCGCCACGCCGGAGGCGAGCAGGAACGTGCAGAGCAACAGGGGTTTCATCGGGCCTCCCGGCCATGTGGACGTGCCGGTTGGGATGCGGCGGCAAGGCGCAGGGTTTACACGCCGCTACAATCACGCATCCGCCGAACATCCCCGGAGTGCCCCGTGTCCACTGCTGCCGCCCCGCGCCCCCGGCCCGTCGTCCTGCTGATCCTGGATGGCTGGGGCCACCGCGAGGAGACCGCGGACAACGCGCTGGCGCTGGCCGAACTGCCGAACTGGCGCGGCCTGCTGGCTACCTGCCCGCACACGCTGATCCACACCGAAGGCAAGTACGTCGGGTTGCCGGACGGGCAGATGGGCAATTCCGAGGTCGGACACATGAACCTCGGCGCCGGCCGCATCGTTTATCAGGACCTGACCCGGGTGGATGCGGCGATCGAGGACGGCAGCTTCTTCGCCAATCCCGAACTCACCGCCGCCTGCGCCGCGGCCAAGGCCGACGGCGGCACCCTGCACGTGCTGGGGCTGCTCTCGCCCGGCGGCGTGCACAGCCACGAGCAGCACATTTTCGCGATGCTGGAACTGGCCCAGCGCGCCGGCGTACCGCGCGTCGCCGTGCATGCCTTCCTGGACGGCCGCGATACCCCGCCGCAGTCGGCGCGCGCCAGCCTCGAGGCCTTGCGGGCGCTGTGTGCGCGGCTCGGCAATGCGCACATCGCCAGCCTCGGCGGCCGCTATTTCGCGATGGATCGCGACAAGCGCTGGGACCGCGTGCAACGCGCGTGGGAGGCGATCGTCGAGGCGCGTGCCGACTACCGCGCCGGCGATGCGCTGGCGGCGCTGGAAGCCGCCTATGCCCGCGGCGAGACCGATGAGTTCGTCGCGCCCACCGTGCTGGAGGGCGCCCAGCCGATGCGCGACGGCGATGCGGTGGTGTTCATGAACTTCCGCGCCGACCGCGCGCGCCAGCTCACCGCCGCCTTCGTGGACCCCGCGTTCGCCGGATTCGCCACGCGGCGTCCGGCGCTTTCGCGGTTCGTCTGCCTGGCCGAATACGACGCCACGCTGCCCGCCGCGGTGGCGTTCCCGCCGGAAGATTTGCGCAGCACCTTCGGCGAGGTGGTGGCGGAAGCGGGCCTGGCCCAGCTGCGCATCGCCGAGACCGAGAAATACGCGCACGTCACCTTCTTCTTCAGCGGCGGGCGCGAGGCTCCGTTCCCCGGCGAGGAGCGCATCCTCATCCCCAGCCCGAAAGTGGCCACCTACGACCTGCAGCCGGAGATGAGCTGCCCGGAGTTGACCGAGCGGCTGGTGGAGGCGATCGCCGGCGGGCGCTTCGATGCGATCGTCTGCAACATCGCCAACCCTGACATGGTCGGCCACAGCGGCATCCTCGAGGCGGCGATCCGCGCCGCCGAGGCAGTGGACGTGGCGATCGGGCGGATCACGGCGGCGGTGCGCGCGGCCGGCGGCGCGCTGATCATCACCGCCGACCACGGCAATCTGGAAATGATGCGCGACCCGCAGACCGGCCAGCCGCATACCGCGCACACGGTCGGCCCGGTGCCGCTGGTGTACGTGGGCGAGCGCCCGGCCCGTCTGCGTGAAGGCGGCGCCCTGCGCGACGTGGCCCCGACCCTGCTCGACCTGATGGGGCTGCCGCAGCCGGCCGCGATGACCGGGCGCAGCCTGCTGCTGGCCTGATGCGTCGGCTGGCCGCCAGCGTCGCCTGCTGCCTGCTGCTCGCCGCGGGCGGCCTGCGCGCGCAGGAAGCGAAGGATGCGAAGGAGGCCGAGCAGCGCCTGCAAAGCGTGCGCGGCGAATTGCGCGAGGTGGCGGCGCAGCGGCGCAAGCTGGAAAGCCAGCGCGGCCAGGCCAGCCAACGCCTGCGCGAAGCCGATGAGCAGGTAGGCGGCACCCAGCGCGCCCTCCAGCAGACCCAGGCGCAGTTGCAGCGGGACGCCCAGGAACTGGCCCGCCTGCAGGCCGAGCGCGGACGCCAGGCCGATGCGCTGGCGGCGCGCCGGGCCGAGCTTGCGCGCCTGCTGCGCGCCGTGCAGGTGGCCGGCGATGCGCCTGCATTGAAGGCGTTGCTGGCGCAGGATCGGGTGGCCGATGGCGAGCGCGAGCTTGCCTACCAGGGCTACCTGCAGCGCGCACAGGCCGCGCGCATCCGCGCGCTGGGCCAGGAAATCGCGCGCCTGCAGGGGCTGGAGGAGGAGATTACCCGCCGCCAGCAGGCAATGGAGGCGGCGCGCCAGCAGCAGGCCCGCCAGCAGGCGCAGCTGCAGCAGGCGCGCCAGCAGCGCGCCGGCCTGCTGGCCGAGTTGGACCACCAGTACAAGGATCGCAGTGCGCGCGAGCAGGCGCT
>CAYYAT010000186.1:0-4290 GCA_964469595.1 uncultured Thermomonas sp. | reverse complement strand
TCGACGTCCACGGTCAGCAACTGGCGCGGCTTGATTTCACCGCCAAGGCCGCGAATGGACAAGGTTTCGCGTCCGTTCAGGCCAAGCGTCTTGCGGCTTTGCTCGCCGACGAACTGCAGCGCGAGTACCCCCATGCCAATCAGGTTCGAGCGGTGGATGCGCTCGAAGCTCTCGGCGATCACCGCCTTGACGCCGAGCAGGTTGGTGCCCTTGGCCGCCCAGTCGCGGCTGGAGCCGGTGCCGTATTCCTTGCCGGCCACCACCACCAGCGGCACGCCGTCGGCCTTGTACTTCATCGCCGCGTCGAAGATCGCCAGCTTCTCCTGGTGGCCGTCGCGGCCGAAATACAGGGTATAGCCGCCTTCCTCTCCATTCAGCATCAGATTCTTGATGCGGATGTTGGCGAAGGTGCCGCGCACCATCACGTCGTCATTGCCGCGGCGGCTGCCATAGCTGTTGAAATCGGCCGGCTTCACGCCGCGCTCCATCAGATAGCGGCCGGCGGGCGAATCCTTCTTGATGCTGCCGGCGGGGCTGATGTGGTCGGTGGTGATGGAGTCGCCGAACAGCCCCAGCACGCGCGCGCCGGCGATGTCGTCGATCCGTCCCGGCTGCATGCTCATGCCGTCGAAGTAGGGCGGGTTCTTGATGTAGGTGGAGGCCGGATCCCAGGCATACAACTCGCCGTCGGGGGAAGCGATTCCATTCCAGCGCGCATCGCCCCGGAAAACATCGGCGTAGTTGCGGCGGTACAGCTCCGGGCCGAGGGTGGCGGCGATGGTGTCGGAGACTTCGCGCGCGCTGGGCCAGAGGTCTTTCAGGAACACCGGCGCGCCGTTCTGGTCGTGGCCCAGCGGCTCGCTGCTGAGATCGACCGTGACGTTGCCGGCCAGCGCGTAGGCGACCACCAGGGGCGGGCTGGCCAGGTAGTTCATCTTCACTTCGGGGTGGATGCGCCCTTCGAAGTTGCGGTTGCCCGACAGCACCGCCGCCACGCACAAATCGCCGGCGGCGATGGCGGCGCTCACTTCCTGCGGCAGCGGGCCGGAATTGCCGATGCAGGTGGTGCAGCCGTAGCCCACCACATCGAAGCCCAACTGTTCCAGCGCCGGCATCAGCCCGGCCTTCTGCAGGTAGTCGGTGACCACCCGCGAGCCCGGCGCCAGCGAGGTCTTCACCCACGGCTTGCGGCGCAGGCCGCGGGCGGCCGCGTTGCGCGCCAGCAGGCCGGCGGCCACCATCACCGCGGGGTTGGACGTGTTGGTGCAGGAGGTGATCGCCGCGATCACCACCGCGCCGTCTTTCAGGCGCACCGGCTCGCCGTCGATCACCGCCTGCGCCTCGCCCTTGCTGAACTGCTCGTTGCCGACCGCGGCGCTGCCGCCTTCGGCGATGAAATCCGCCACCTCCGCGTTGCGCTGCTCGCGGCCAGCGGTGAGCTGGGCGATGGCGGCGCGGCTGTTGGCCGGCATTTCGCCCAGCAGCACCCGGTCCTGCGGCCGCTTGGGACCGGCCAGCGAGGGTTGCACCGTGCCCATGTCCAGTTCCAGCGTGCTGCTGTAGTGCGCGTGCGGGCTGTCCGGCGCGTGCCACAGGCCCTGCGCCTTGGCATAGGCTTCGACCAGCGCGATCTGCTCCTCGCTGCGCCCGGACAGCCGCAGGTAGGCCAGCGATTCGGCGTCGATCGGGAAGATGCCGCAGGTGGCGCCGTATTCCGGCGCCATGTTGCCGATGGTGGCGCGGTCGGCCAGCGGCAGGTGCTGCAGGCCGTCGCCGTAGAACTCCACGAACTTGCCCACCACCCCGTGCCGGCGCAGCATCTGGGTGACGGTCAGCACCAGGTCGGTGGCGGTGGCGCCCTCGGGCAGCCTGCCGGTGAGCTTGAAGCCCACCACCTGCGGGATCAGCATCGAGGACGGCTGGCCCAGCATCGCCGCTTCCGCTTCGATGCCGCCCACGCCCCAGCCGAGCACGCCCAGGCCGTTGATCATGGTCGTATGGCTGTCGGTGCCGAACACGGTGTCGGGGAAGGCCCAGGCCTGGCCGTCGATGTCGCGGGTCATCACCACCCGCGCCAGGTATTCGAGGTTGACCTGGTGGACGATGCCGGTGCTGGGCGGCACCACCTTGAAATCGGTGAACGCCTTCTGGCCCCAGCGCAGGAATCCATAGCGCTCGGCATTGCGTTCGAACTCGATGCGGCCGTTGATGTCCAGCGCGTCCGGGCGGGCGAAGGCATCCACCTGCACCGAATGGTCGATCACCAGCTCCGACGGGATCTGCGGGTTGATCTGCTCCGGCCGCCCCCCCAGCGCCAGCACCGCATCGCGCATCGCCGCCAGATCCACCACGCAGGGCACGCCGGTGAAGTCCTGCAGCACCACCCGCGCCGGCATGAACGCGATTTCGGTGTCTGGCTCGGCCTGCGGGTCCCAGTTGGCCAGCGCCTCGATGTGCGCAGGGCCTACCGTGATGCCGCCATCTTCGTGGCGCAGCAGGTTTTCCAGCAGGATCTTCAGCGAATAGGGCAGGCGGGCGATGTCGAATCGCGCGCCGAGCCTGGCCAGGCTGTGGAATGCATACTCGCGGCCGTTAACGTGCAGGCGGTCCTGGGTGGAGAAGGAGTTGCGCATGGGAAGACTCCTGGGAGAAGGTGCCCGCGGGCACAGGCGATGCCACTATGCTGCGCCTGCGATGTTAAGCCGGATTGAATTGCGACGAGGGCGGTGAGCGATGGCGAACATGCGCATGTCCTGTGGCCTGGCTGCCCTGCTGCCGGCGTGTGCGCCCGCGGCCCCGGCGGCAGGCGTGGCCGATGGCTGGGTCGCGCTGGTGGTGGTGCTGGCCTTCGTGCTGGGGGCCGCGCTGGCGTACGCGCTGGGCGGGGCGGCCCGACGCACCGCGGCGCGGCTGGCGCGTGAAGCCGAAGCCAAGGCCGCCGAACAGCGCCGCCAGGGCGAGCAGCTGCTGGCCGTGCTGCACGAGCGCGATGCCCTGATGGCGCGCATGCAGGAGCGCGAGCGCGATTTCGCGCGGCTGGCCTCCGAGGACGCGCTGACCGGCCTGCCCAACCGCCGCGCCTTCGACGAGCAGCTGGCCCTGAGCTTCGCGCGCTCCAAGCGCCACGGGCAGCCGCTGAGCCTGGTGCTGCTGGACATCGACCA
Organism: uncultured Thermomonas sp.; assembly: GCA_964469595.1. GTDB lineage: Bacteria > Pseudomonadota > Gammaproteobacteria > Xanthomonadales > Xanthomonadaceae > Thermomonas. The sequence goes on along the minus strand of CAYYAT010000186.1, from coordinate 1,126 downwards.
CCTCAAGCAGGTGAACGAAAGCTGGTCGCATGCGGTCGGCGACCACGTGCTGGTGGAGGCGGCGCGGCTGCTGCGCGCGGTGTGCCGGCTGTCCGACCTGCCGGCGCGGCTGGGAGGCGACACGTTCGCGGTGATCCTCACCGATACCGGCCGCGACGGTGGCTGGCGCCTGTGCGAGCGCCTGCAGCATGCGTTCGCGCGGCATACCGGCTGGCCGGCCGACGGCACCGGGCCGAACTACGTCACCTTCAGCGCCGGGTTGGTGGAGCTGGGCGCGCAGGACGAGGCACCGGCCCAGTTCTTCCAGCGCTGCGATCGCGCCCTGTACCTGGCCCGGCATGCCGGCGGCGCGCGCACCGGACTTGGCTGAGCGCTGCCCCGTCCAGGGGCATGCGTGGCCGTGCGATGGCCACAAGTATGCAATGAAAAGTATGTATAATTCCGGCCTACATTAGAGCCGGAGCGCGCCCGTGGAAGCCACCGTCGCCGAACGCGGTCAGATCACCCTGCCCAAGCCCGTGCGCGACGCGCTGGGCCTGACCAAGGGCAGCGTGCTGAAAGTCGAGCTGGACGGCGGCCGCATCGTGCTCAGCAAGCACGTGGATGACGCCATTTCCCGTGTGCGCGGCAAGTTCGCGCTGGATGCGCCGGCCGGCAAGGGCAAGTCCGCGTGATCGCGGTCGACGCCCCGGTGCTGGTCGAGCTGCTGGCCGACGGCACGCATGCCGACGCGGTGGAGGCCACCCTGCGCCAGGCGCTGGGCGCCGGCCGGGTGGTGGTCTGCGACGCCGCGCTGGCGCAGCTGTCGGCCAGCCTGCGCAATGGCGCCGAGGCGCTGGCCGCGCTGGAGGAGATGGGCATCCACTTCAGCCCGGTCGAGGCCAAGTCGGCGCTGCGCGCCGGCGAGATGCAGCGCCGCCAGCGTCAGCGCGGCGAGCCGGAGCGCGCGCTCCACGAATTCCTGGTCGGTGCGCACGCGCTGCTGCAGTGCGATGCGCTGATCACCTTCGATGCCGGATTCCATCGCGATTACTTCAAGGGCCTGAAGCTGATCGTTCCCAAGGACTAAAGGCCCACCCCCCCACCCCCCACCCAAGGACCTTACCCATGCTGGACGCCTATCGCA
>CAYYAT010000185.1:0-4296 GCA_964469595.1 uncultured Thermomonas sp. | reverse complement strand
CGACGAGCGCAACATGCTCAACCGCGTGATGCGCCTGGGCGACCGCACCGCCGACAGTCTGATGACGCCACGCACCCGGATCGCCTGGCTGGATGCCTCCGCCTCGCTGGCCGAGAACCTGGCGACGATGCAGGAGCACGAATATTCGCGCTACCCGGTCTATCGCGGCAACGACAGCGACGTGGCGGGCATCCTCGAGGTCAAGACCTTGCTGGATGAACTCGGGAAACCGCAGCCGGACCTGTTCGCGCGGCTGCGCCCGGCCCTGTTCGTGTCCGAATCCACCCAGGCCATGAAGCTGCTGGAGATCCTGCGCGAGGAGCAGCAGTCGCTGGCACTGGTGGTGGACGAGTACGGCGACATCCAGGGCCTGGTGACGGTCAGCGATATCGTGGACGCGGTGATCGGGCGCCTGCAGTCGGGTGCCGAGGCCAGCCCCGGCGAGGCCCTGGTGGTGGCGCGCGAGGACGGTTCGCTGCTGGTGGACGGCGGCCTGCACGTGGAGGAGCTGCGCGAGCTCACCGGCGAGCGCCTGGCCGATGCCGAGGAGCTGGAATACCGCACCCTGGCCGGGCTGGTGATCGCCCGCTTCGGGCGCATCCCGCACGTGGGCGAGTATTTCCAGCAGGGCGCGTGGCGGATCGAGGTGGTGGACCTGGACGGCCCGCGCATCGACAAGCTGCTGCTGCAGAAGCTCGAACCGCCCGCTGCCGGCGAGGATTGAGCCCGCGTCCTCCTGGCCTCAGCGCAGGAGGTCGAGGAAGGCCTGCGGCTCCAGCGGGTGCCCCAGCCAGTAGCCCTGCACCAGGTCGCAGTCGCGGTCGCGCAGCAGCTGGTACTGGCCCTGCCGCTCCACCCCTTCGGCCACCACCACCACGCCCATCGAATGCGCCATCGCGATGATCGCGCTGGTCAGGGCCAGGTCGTCGGGGTCGCGCAGCAGGTCGGTGATGAAGCTGCGGTCGATCTTCAGCCCGTCCACCTGCACCCGGCGCAGGTGGCTCAGGCTGGAATAGCCGGTGCCGAAATCATCCAGCCAGACCCGCACCCCGAGCTGGCGCAGCTTGCCCAGCAGCTCGGTGGCATAGGCCTCGTCGCTGATCACCGCGGTCTCGGTCAGCTCCAGATGCAGGCGTTCCGGCGCCAGCCCGCTGCTGTCCAGCGCATCGGCGACCTGCTGCAGCAGCTCGCCGCTGCGCAGCTGGCGGGCGGAGACGTTCACCGACACGAACGGTGCCTCGCCCGCATCCGCCGGCACCGGCCAGGTAGCCGCCTCGGTGCAGGCGGTCTGCAGCGCCATCAGCCCGATCGCCTCGATCAGGCCGCTCTGCTCGGCCACGTCCACGAACACCGATGGCGCCACCGCGCCGTATTCCGGATGGTTCCAGCGCAGCAGCGCCTCCGCACCCACCAGTACGCGGTCCTGGGTGCGGTAGATCGGCTGGTAGGCCATGCTGAGCTCGCCGCGCGTCCACGCACCGCGCAGCTCCTGCTCCATCCGCACCCGGCGCTCCACCGCCTGGTCCATCGCGCGGCTGTAGAAGCGGTAGCAGTTCTTGCCGGCCACCTTGGCCTGGTACATCGCGATGTCACCGTTCTTCATCAGCAGCGAGGCGCTGCTGGCATCGTCCGGGAAGATCGCCACCCCGACCGAACCGCCCAGCAGCACCTGCCGGCCGTGCAGCAGCATCGGCTCGCTGAGCGCCGTCACCAGCGCCTCGGCCAGGCGGATCGCCTTGCCGCGGATGCCGGCGTCGGGATCGGCCTCGCCCAGCTGCAGCAGGATCACGAATTCATCGCCACCGAAGCGCGCGACCACCGACTCGGTGCCGTCCACCGAGGCCACCGCCTGCTCGATCCGCGCCGCCACCTGCAGCAGCACCTCGTCGCCGGCCTCGTGGCCGAGGGTGTCGTTGACCCGCTTGAAGTCGTCGAGATCGGCGAACAGCAGCGCCAGCTGCGAGCTGGTGCCCTGGGTCTCGCGCAGACGCTGTTCCAGGGTCTCGCGGAACGCCAGCCGGTTGGACAGCCCGGTGAGGGCGTCGCTGTAGGCGACCCGGCGGATGTCGCGGTCGTGCCGGGCCACGCTGTCGCGCATGCGCCCGAACGCGCGGATCAGATCGCCCAGCTCGTCGCTGCGCGCGCTTTCCGGCACCGGGGTACTGAAGTCGCCGGCCTCGATCTGGCGCGCGGCCTCGCCCAGCAGGCGGATCGGGCGCACCAGCAGGCGCTGGACCACGGCCGCGCCGACCAGCGCCAGCACCGTCAGCGCCGCGAACATCAGCAGCAGCCAGCTCATGCTGCGCTGGTTGACCGCGTTGAACTGCTCGCGCAGCGACGACAGCGCGCCCGATTCGGCACGCGCCACTGCCGCCATCGAGTAGCCAATGCGCACCCCGCCCAGGCGCTCGTCGCCGATCGTGATCGGCTGCGACACGTCCAGCAGCTCGTCGGACAGGTGGGTATGCGGGCCGGTGGCCGCCACCACCTCGGCCGCCAGCGGGTCGTCCATCGGCCGCCCATAGGCGGCGATGTCGCCCGAGCCATCGTGCAGGATGCGGCCCTGAGGGTCGTACACCAGCACGTAGTCCACCTCCGGCGCGCGCAGGGCGTTGCGCGCGAGGATGCCGACCGCGTCGAGGTCGAAGTAGTACAGCGGGTTCGCCAACGCATCCGCCAGCTGCCGCGCCTGCGCCTCGCCGCTGAGCCGCATCTGCTCGGCCAGCAGGGTGTGCGTGCTCTGGCGCGCGATCTCGATCGCCTCCTCCTGGCTGCGCTGCTCGCGGAACCACAGCAGCGCCATCAGCAGCAGCACCAGCGCCAGCCCCGACAGAATGGCTATCTGGAACCGTGATTGCAGGCTCGGGCCGGCGCGCTTCACTCGACCTCCGCGCGCACGCGCTGCACCCCGCGCCCCAGCCATTCCAGCGAGCGCCGGTCCTCGGTGCCGATCGGCAGCAGCCGCGCGGTGCCCAGGAAACGGCGCAGGGCCTCGCCGGCCTCCGGGTCCTGCGCGGCCTCCTGCAGCACCTCGTTCAGGCGCGCCTCCACCTTCGGATCGAGCCCGGTGCGGGCCAGCATCAGCGCGCGCGGCACGTCCTCGGTGCGCCCGATCACGCGGAAATCCTGGGCGAACGTGGGCGGCATCCGCGCCGGGTTCAGCCAGTCGAGATTGCTCAGCACGCCCACGTCCACCAGCCGCTTGTGCACCCAGGTGGTGACGTTCAGCTCGGTGCGCGCGAACACGTAGCCCACCCGGTCCGGCGCCGGCTTGTCCATCGGCGACAGCAGCAGCTCCAGCGACTGCCCCTGCTCCAGCAAGGTCGCGGCCGGCAGGTAGTAGGCGCTGGTGGAATACGGGCTCTGGAAGGCAATGCTGTGCCCGACCAGGTCGTGCAGCGACTGGATCCGGCTGTCGCGGCGCACGAAGAACACGCTGTGGTAGCGCTGCGCGCCGTCGCGCTCGGTGATCAGGAAGGCATGCGCCACTCCGCGCTGCTCCAGCAGGGCCGCATTGCCGGCGGTCTCGTTGATCCAGTCCACCCGACCGCGCCGCAGGTAGCTGGACATCTGCTGCAGGTCGCGCGCCATCAGGATGCGGCCGCTGCGGATCCCGACCGAGGCCATGCGCGGGATCACGTAGTCCAGCAGCGGCTTGAGCTGGTCGTAGTGGGATTTGGGATCGTCGCTGACCCGTCCCAGCACGAGCACGCCATCGTCGTTCTCCGGGGCGACCACGGGCGCCGCCGCCGAGGGCAGGCCGGCGGGCAGCAGGCAGCACAGGCACAGCAACGCGGATGCGAATCGGCGCATGGCGTGCGGCTGTCCCCTTGGCGTTCGAATGGGAATCAGGCTACCCGATTTTTTCATCGCGGGAGGCCTGTCCAGCCAAACGGGCCATGCGCTGGGCATCGGCCAGCACCCCGCGCAGCAGGCGCACGTCGGCACTGTCGAGGTTGGCGCGCAGGTACAGCCGGCGCAGCTTGCGCATCGCCGAGTCCGGGGCGCGCCCCTTGTGGAAGTCGATCTGATCCAGGGTCTCGGCAAGTTGCGCAAAAAACCCCTCCAGCTCCGCGTGCGAAGCAGCACCCTCCGCCGGCGGCGGAGTGCGCGCCGCGGCCGGGGCCGGCCCGGCCTCGCCCAGCAGGGCGCAGCGCAGCTCGTAGCTCAGCACCTGCACCGCGGCGGCCAGGTTGAGCGAGGGGAACGCCGGGTCCGAGGGGATGTGGATGGCGGCGTGGCAGAGCTGCAGCTCCTCGTTGTCCAGCCCGGTGCGCTCGCGCCCGAACACCAGCG
>CAYYAT010000184.1:0-4333 GCA_964469595.1 uncultured Thermomonas sp. | reverse complement strand
TCTTCAGCTGGCGCGCGACATCGCGGGCCAGCTTGGGGAAGCGGGTGAACACCCGGCTGACCGGCTGCATGCGCGCCGACATCACCGCGCCCTGCAGGCGGGCGGTGACGGTATCCAGGGCGGTCACCGCGCGGTCCAGCGCTTCGTCGCGCGCCCCGGGGCGCAGGGTTTTCAGGCGGTTGCGCGCCAGTACCAGCTCGCCCACCAGGTTGACCAGCGCATCCAGCCGGCGCACGTCCACCCGCACGGTGTGCTCGGCCTCGCCGGCGGTGGCGGCGGCGGGCTTGTCCGCGGCGGCGGGCTTGGCGGGCGACGCCGGCTTGCCGGCGTTCGTCGCGGGTGCGGTGGGCTTGGCAGGCGTGGCGGGCGCGGGTGCGGCCGGAGTGGCGCCGGGGATGCCGCCGACCCCGTGCAGGCTGTCCAGCAGGGCGTCGAAATCGAGGTCGTCGAGGTTCTCGGGAATCTCGAACGCCGGTGCCGGCGCGGCGACGGGTGCGGGCGCCTGCTCGCCGCGGACCTGCGCGAGCAGGGCCGGATCGACCTCGTCCAGCCCCTCGCCGCGGGCGAGCGCGTCCAGCATGTCCAGCAGCTGGTCCACCGCGCGCTGGGCGCCGTCGAAGGCCGCCGCATCCAGCGCGCGCTCGCCGCTGCGGGCGGCATCGATGCGGTCCTCGAAGGCATGGCACAGCGCCACCATCGGCGGCAGGTCGAGGAAGCCGGCGCCGCCCTTGATGGTGTGGAAGCCACGGAACACGGCGTCGAGGGTGGCGCGGTCGTCGGGGTCCTGCTCGAGCGCCACGACCTGCTCGCCCAGGCGGTCCAGGATCTCGCGCGCCTCGATCAGGAAGTCGGCGCGCGCGTCGTAGCCGCCATCCGAAGCCATGGTCAGATCCCGAGGGCGGCCAGCAGGTCGTTGGCCTCGTCCTGGGTCGCGGCCGGGGCGTCCACGCCCGAAACCGCCGGCCCGTGGCCCTTCTCGTCGCTGGCGTGCATGGCCTGGATGTCGCCCAGGCCGGTCTGCAGCGAGCGGATCAGGTGGATCACGCGCTGGATGATCTGGCCGGTGAGGTCCTGGAAGCTCTGTGCCTCGACCATCGCGGACAGGCGGTTGCGGATCGCCTCCACCGTGGCGGCGTGCTCGGGGCCGAAGGTGGCGAGCAGGCCGCGGCATTCATCGGCCAGGTCCAGCGTGCGCATGCTGGCCTCCTCGGTCATCTTCACCACGTGCTCCAGCCGGCTGCAGGCATCGGGCAGGCTGCCGGAGGCGCTGGCCTGCGCGGCGGCCGGCATGCGCGCGTCGATGGTGCGCTCCAGCTCGTCCAGCTCGCGCGCGAGCTTGACCAGGCTCTCCACCACCGGCTGCCGGCGCCATTCCAGCAGGGAATCGAGATGGCGGCGCCAGGCCTCGGCGTCGCCCGCTTCCAGCGCGGACATCGCCGCGTGCAGGCGGCCGATCACGTCGGCCTGGTCGGCGGGGATCGCCGGCGGGCGCGCGGGCATGCTCATGCCACCTTCTCCATGCGCTCGAAGATCTTGTTGAGCTTGTCCTCGAGGGTGGCGGCGGTGAACGGCTTGATGATGTAGCCGTTCACGCCGGCTTGCGCGGCCTCGATGATCTGCTCGCGCTTGGATTCGGCGGTCACCATCAGCACCGGGATCTTGGACAGCGCGGCGTCCGCGCGGATCGCCTTCAGCAGCTCGATGCCGGGCATGCCGGGCATGTTCCAGTCGGTGATGACCAGGTCGAAATGGGCCTTGTGCAGTTCGATCAGCGCGGTCGAGCCGTCGTCGGCCTCGGCGGTGTTGGTGAAGCCGAGGTCGTTGAGCAGGTTCTTGACGATGCGGCGCATGGTCGAGAAATCGTCAACGATGAGGATGCGGATGCCCTTGTCCATGTCGAATCCTGTAGGTGTGCGCAGTGGCTATCGGCTGCTGCGCCGAAAACTTGATGTGACGGGCTGCCCGAAACGCGAAGCGCGGCCGGGTCAGTCCTCGTCGTCGCCCAGCTCCCCGCGCCAGTCGGTCAGGCGCGCGCGCAGGCGCAGCATGGCCTGGCCGTGGATCTGGCACACCCGCGATTCGCTGACGTTGAGCACCGAGCCGATCTCGCGCAGGTTCAGCTCCTGCTCGTAGTACAGCGAGAGCACCATCTTCTCGCGCTCCGGCAGGTTGTCGATGGCCTCGCCCAGCGCCACCCGGAACGCGCTCTGCTCGAACCGGCGGGCGGGTGTGGCGTGGTCGTGCTGGCCCAGGCGCGGCTCGCCGTCGTGCTCCTCGACGTATTCGTCCAGGCTCAGCAGCTGGCCGCGGGCGGCGTCCTGCAGCACCTGGTGGTAATCATCCACGCTCATACCCAGCGCGCCGGCGATTTCCTGGGCGGTGGCGGCGCGGCCCTCGCGCTGCTCGATCGCGCGGGTGGCGGCCACCACGTCGCGGTAGCGACGGTGGACCGAGCGCGGCACCCAGTCGCCGGCGCGGATCGCGTCGATCATCGCGCCGCGGATGCGGATCGAGGCGTAGGTCTCGAAGGTCGCGCCCTGGTCGGACTGGAAGTTCCGGGCGGCCTCGATCAGGCCGATCATGCCAGCCTGGATCAGGTCGTCCACCTCGACGCTGGACGGCAGCCGCGCGGCGAGGTGGTGGGCGATGCGGCGGACCAGCTCCGAATGCCGTGCCACGATGGCGGCGGCATCGCCGTTCTGCTGGGCGCGGTACTGGGCGGCCCCGGTGTTCATGCGCAGGCGCTCCCTTGCGCGGCGATCAGCCGCTCGGTGAAGAATTCGACGTGGCCGCGCGGGCCCTGCGGGGCCTGCCACTGGCTGATCCTGGCGGCCAGCTCGCGGAATGCCAGCGAGGCCGGCGCGCCCGGGAAGGCATCCACCACCGGCTCCTGGCGCTGCACCGCCACCCGCAGCCATTCATCGCGCGGGATCGCACCGAGATAGGACAGGGTGATGTCGAGGAAGCGCGAGGTGACGCGTTCGAGCTTGTCGAACAGGGCCTTGCCCTCGGTGGGATTGGCCACCTGATTGGCCAGCACCTCGATCCGGTTGACCCCGCGGTCGCGGCTGAGCACCTTCGCCAGCGCGTAGGCGTCGGTGACCGAGGCGGGCTCGTCGCAGACCACCAGGATCACGTCCTGCGCGGCCTGGCAGAAGGTCAGCACGCTGTCGGAGATGCCGGCGGCGGTGTCCACGATCATCACGTCCAGCGGGATGTCGAGCTGCGAGAACGCGTTCACCAGCCCGACATGCTGCTGCGGCAGCAGCTCGGTCATGTGGCGCTTGCCCGAGGCGGCCGGCACTACCAGCAGCCCGCGCGGGCCCTCGATGATGGTTTCGCGCAGCTCGCAGCGACCGGCAAACACGTCGGCCAGGGTCAGGCGCGGCGACAGGCCGAGCATCACGTCGGCATTGGCCAGGCCGAGGTCGGTGTCCAGCAGCAGGGTGCGCTGGCCGGCCAGCACCATCGCCATCGCCAGGTTGATGGACACGGTGGTCTTGCCGACCCCGCCCTTGCCGCCGGTGACGGCGATCACGCGCGGCGCGGTGGGGGCGGATGGCTGCGGGCGGGAGGGCTCAGGCGAGTGCATGGTGGCCGTCGTCAAGGTGAGGGGGGGCCGCCGGTGTGCGGCGCGGGAACTCGAGGGCGTCGGCCAGGCAGGTGGCGTCCGCCAATGCGATGTCGTCTGGCACGCGCTGCCCGGCGGTGGTGTAGGCCAGCGGCAGGTGGTGTTGCGCCAGTACCGACAAGGCTGCACCCGGACGGGTGGTTTCGTCCAGCTTGGTCAGGATGGCGCCCTCCGGCGCGGCCGGGCGGTAGCGCCGCAGCAGTTCGTCGAGGTCGGCCGGGTGCGCGTTCGCGGGCAGCACCAGCAGGCTGCGCACGTGGCTGGCGGCGCGCACCCACAGGATCTGGCGCAGCAGGGCGCGGTCGCGCAGGCCGTGGCCGGCGGTATCGATCAGCACCAGCGGATAGTCCGCCAGCTGCTCCAGCACCCGCGTCAGGGCGTCCGGGCCTTCGGCGTCGCAGACGGTGATGCCCAGCCGCCGGCCCAGCACGTGCAGCTGCTCGCGGGCGCCGGCACGGGCGTTGTCGGCGCTGACCAGGGCCACGTCGCGGGCACGGTGGCGGGCGGCATAGCGGGCGGCGAGCTTGGCGATGGTGGTGGTCTTGCCGGCACCGGTCGGGCCGAGCACGGCGAGGATGCCGCCGGCATCCAGCGCCTCGTCGGGCAGCACCGGCAGGTGCGCGGCGAGGGCCGCGCGCAGCGGCGCGGCGATCGTTTCCGGCGCCAGCGTCGGATCGATGGCAGCGGCGACCTGCTGCGCCA
>CAYYAT010000183.1:0-4335 GCA_964469595.1 uncultured Thermomonas sp. | reverse complement strand
GCCTGTTCCTGGCGTTCCAGTACCCGGTGGAGATCCCGGGCGTGAACAACACCTACTTCCTGCGCGCCGCGCTCAACGCGCAGCGCAAGGCGCGCGGCGAGCCGGAGCTGGATTCGATGCAGTTCCTGAAGAAGGTGCGCGAGAAGCTCGCGGTGCTGCATTTGAAGGACGAGCTGCTGCACCGCGGCGTGAACGAAGGCTTCAGCGGCGGCGAGAAGAAGCGCAACGAGATCTTCCAGATGGCCCTGCTGGAGCCGAAGCTGGCCATCCTCGACGAAACCGATTCCGGCCTCGACATCGACGCGCTGAAGGCGGTGGCCGACGGCGTCAACGCCCAGCGCGCGCCCGAGCGCGCGTTCATCGTCATCACCCATTACCAGCGCCTGCTCGACTACATCCGGCCGGACGTGGTGCACGTGCTGGCCGACGGCCGCATCGTCGAGACCGGCGGCCCCGAGCTGGCGCTGGAACTGGAAGCCCACGGCTACGACTGGATCCGCCAGCGCACCGGGCCGGAGGCGGCCTGATGAGCGCCCTGCTCGACTCGCTGGCCGCCGGCTTCGAGGGCGATGCCGACCGTCGCGCCCAGCTGGACGCGCTGCTACGCGACGGCCTGCCGCAGCGCGCGGAAGCGTGGAAGTACACCTCGCTGCGCGCGCTGGAGCGCCGCCGCTTCGGTGCCGCGCAGGCGGTGGCGGTCGATCCCGCGCACCTGGCGGACATCCCGGCGCCGCGCCTGGTGTTCGTCAACGGCCACTTCGATGCCGTGCTGAGCGACCTGTCCGGGCTGCCTGCCGGCGTGGACGTGCAGCCGCTGTCGCAGCTGCTGCAGGGTGACGATGCACGCGCGGTGAACTTCCTCGCCCGCCGCTACGCCCGCTCCGACGAACCGTTCGCCCGTCTCAACGCGGCGCTGGCGCGGGAAGGTGCGGTGGTGCGGGTGGAGACCGACGTACGGGTCGATGCGCCGCTGCATCTGGTGCAGATCGGCGCGATGCAGGACGGCGATGCCGCCTGGCACCTGCGCCATTTCGTCGAGCTGCGCGCCGGCGCGACGCTGCAGCTGGTGGAGCATGAACTGGCGGTCGGCGAGCATGCGCACCTGGGCAACGTGCTGCTGCACGCGCACGTGGCAAAAACGGCGCACCTGGCGCACGTGCGGGTGCAGGACGCCGCGCCGCGCGCCCCCCTGTTCGCCCGCACCGACGCGGTGCTGGCACGGGAGGCAACCTATGCGCGCACCGACCTGGAGCTGGGCGCGGCGCTGGCGCGCAACGAACTGAACGTGCGGCTGGAAGGCAACGGCGCGGTGCTGCAGGCCGACGGTGTGCTGCTGGCCGACGGGCGCCGCCACGTGGACACCCGCCTGGGCATTGACCATATCGCCCGCGACACCCGCAGCCGGCTGACCTCGCGTGGCCTGGCCGGCCAGCGCGGGCGCGCGGTGTTCCACGGTGGCATCACCATCCACGCGGGCGCGGACGGCACCGAAGCCGACCTGTCCAGCAAGAACCTGCTGCTGTCCGCCGAGGCCGAAATCGACACCCAGCCGGTGCTGGTGATCCACGCCGACGAGGTGAAGGCCGCGCACGGCGCTACCGTCGGTCAGCTCGACCCCACCGCGCTGTTCTACCTGCGTTCGCGCGGCCTGCCGGAACCGCAGGCGCGGGCGCTGCTGACCGGCGCGTTCTGCCGCGAGGTGATCGGCCGGATCGAGCACGCCGCCACCCGCGCGCTGTGCGAGGCCGCGCTGGAGCGCGCGCTGGCGCGGCTAGGGGCCTGACCATGGGCGCTACCGGCACGATCGACTGGGACAAGATCCGCGCGGATTTTCCGCTGCTGCGGCGGCAGGTGCACGGCAAGCCGCTCATCTACTTCGATTCCGCCAACACCGGGCAGAAGCCGGAATGCGTGATCGCGGCCTGCGACGACTTCTACCGCCGCCACAACGCCAACGTCAGCCGCGCGGTGCACCAGCTCGGCAGCGAGGCCACCGAGGCCTTCGAGGGCGCACGCCGCAAGCTGGCGGCTTTTCTCCACGTGCGCGCCGACGAGCTGGTGCTGTGCAGCGGCACCACCTTCGCGCTCAACCTGGTCGCCTATTCGTGGGCGCTGCCGCGGCTCAAGGCCGGCGATGCCATCCTGCTGACGCGGATGGAGCACCACGCCAACATCGTGCCGTGGCAGCTCATCGCCCAGCGCACCGGCGCCACGCTGCGGGTGGCCGAGCTGCGGCCAGACGGCAGCCTGGACCTGCCGGCGCTGTATGCCGCGATGACGCCGGAGGTGAAGCTGCTGGCCGTCGCCCACGTCAGCAACGTGCTGGGCACGGTGAACCCGGTGGCGGAGATCTGCCGCGAGGCGGCGCGGCGCGGCATCACCACCGTCGTCGATGGCTCGCAGGCGGTGCCGCACATGCCGGTGGACATCGCCGCGATCGGCTGCGATTTCTATGCCTTCACCGGGCACAAGCTGTGCGGTCCGACCGGCACCGGCGGCCTGTGGGCAAAGCGCGAGCATCTGCAGGCGATGCCGCCCTTCCTCGGCGGCGGCGAGATGATCAAGGAGGTGCGCTTCGACGGCACCGTGTTCAACGACCCGCCGCACAAGTTCGAGGCCGGCACGCCCAATATCGCCGGGTTCGTGGGGCTGGGCGCGGCGGTGGACTACCTGTCCGGGATCGGCATGGCCGCGATCCAGGCCCGCGAAGCGGCGCTGCTGGCGCACGCCAGCGAGGAGCTGCGGAAGATCGACGGCCTGCGCATCTTCGGCAGCGCGCCGGACAAGGCGGCGGTGATCAGCTTCGCGATCGACGGCGTGCATTCGCACGACCTCGCTACCCTGCTCGACCTCGAGGGCGTGGCCGTGCGCTCCGGGCAGCACTGCGCGCATCCGCTGCTGCAGTGGCTGGGCGTGGGCACCACCTGCCGCGCCTCGCTGGCGTTCTACAACACCCACGCCGAGATCGAGGCCTTCATCGCCGCGCTGCGCAAGGTGATCCGCCTGCTGGCATGACCCCCGCAGGCCGCGGCTACCGTGTCAGCGCAGCACGCGCAGAGTGAACGGGTAGCGCCACGTCTCGCCGTTCAGCGCCTTCACCGTGGCGACCAGGCCGCACACCAGCCAGCCCACGGCCACTCCCACCGCCAGCACCGCCAGCACGACCCCGGCCGGTAGGGTGAGCACCGCGCCGAGCCCGAGGGTGAGCACGGTGGCGCCGACCAGCAGCAGCCCCGCCAGCGCCAGCGCGCACACCGCGAGGAACAGGCTGAGGTTGAAGTTGAAGGCCTCGCGCGCATGCGCCGCGATGAAGTCGGAATCGCCCTTCTTCAGGGCGTACACCGCCAGCCCGGCCAGCATGCCGGCGACCCCGGCGGTCCAGCTGGTGAGGAAGGCCAGCAGCAGCGCGCCGGCATGGGCGCTGGCCGCCCACAACCGCTCGTCCTGGCGCACACCCGCGCCTGCACTGCCCGGCGCCAGCGGGCCCTGCGCGGTCTCGTGGATGCTGTCCATCATGGTCCCCTCCGCCGGCACCGTGCCGGCATTACTCCATGATGGCGACCGCCGCGGTCGATGCAACCCGGCCTGCGACCGACGCCCGTCAGATGCGACGAACGGCGCCGGCGCGGGCATGAACGCCGGGGCGGCGGGCGCGGCGGCTTACTTCACCAGCCGCAGCGCGACCGGGTAGCGGTAGCTTTCTCCCTTGCTCGCCGCAATGCCCGCGATGATGCAGAACACCAGGCTGAACAGCCACACCCGCGGCATCAGCAAGGCCCCGATCAGGATCAACGCCAGCACCGAGCAGCCCAGCAGCGCGATTGCGATGGTGATCTGGAAGTTCAGCGCCTCGACCGCCTGCGCGGTCAGCCAGCCCTTCTCGGGCCGGTCCTTGTGGGTCAGCCAGATGATCAGCGGGACGATGAAGCCCAGCAGGATGCCGGACAGGTGGGTGAGCATGGCCAGGTTGCGGTCGTCCTGGGACACGGCGACGTCGTTCATGGTGGTGGATTCCCCGGGTAGCGGCGCGGAAGGCGCCTGTCGCCCAGGTTAACGCAGAGCGCGCCCGCGGGCGGTCACGCCGGGCGCACCAGCCCGGACATCGGCGCCAGCGCCGTGCTGTCCGGGAACACCCGGCGCGCCAGCACGTCCGCATCCAGCCCGAGGTGGTCGCGCAGCACGCCTTTGAACACCGCGCGCAGGTCGGTGGTGGCGCGCAGGTCGCGGCCCTCGTTGAGCTGGGCGCGGCCCAGCCCCGGCCAGTCGCCCGCCACGCGCCCGCCGTTCACGGCGCCGCCGGCAAGGAAGGCCACGCCGCCGGTGCCGTGGTCGGTG
>CAYYAT010000182.1:0-4340 GCA_964469595.1 uncultured Thermomonas sp. | reverse complement strand
GCGGGTGCGGATCTTGCTCGGCATGGGCGGCATGGGTGGAATGAGTGGCGCATTGTCGCGCAGCCAGGCGGCTTGTCCAGCGGATGGCCGCCCGCAACCGTGGCCTGCGTTGGCATGGGCACCTTCCGCACGCGGCCGATCGCCATGCACGCCTCCCGTTCGTTCGCATCCGCTCCCCTGCTTGCGCTGGCCCTGCTGGCCGGCTGCCAGGCCGCATCCCCCCCGTCGGCCGTGGCATCGGCCTCGCCGCGGGACGATCTGCTGGCGCGCGGCGAATACATGGCCAGGATGGCCGGCTGCAACGACTGCCACACCCCCGGCTATGCCGAACGCGGCGGCGACGTGCCGAAGGCGCAGTGGCTGGTCGGCTCGCCGCTGGGCTACATGGGTCCGTGGGGCACCACCTACGCCGCCAACCTGCGGCTGAAGCTGGCCGCGATGGACGAAGCGACGTGGATGCAGTACTCGGCCAGCCTGCACACGCGCCCGCCGATGCCCGACTTCAACCTGCGCACGATGCACGCCGAAGATCGCCGCGCGCTCTACCGCTTCATCCGCGCGCTGGGGCCGGCGGGCGGCAAGGCGCCGGAGTTCCTGCCGCCCGGGCAGCCACCGGCGCCGCCCTACATGCAGCTGGTGCTGCCGGCGGCGGCTCCCGCTGCCGCAGGCTGAGCGCGCCGGGCGACCGGCTCAGCGGTGCAGCCACCAGGCCGCACCGCTCCACCACAGCGCCATGCCGATCCCGAACAGGCTCCAGAACAGCTTGCGCATGCCGCGGCCCACCCGCCACAGCAGGAACAGCGCGGCCGCGACCAGCAGCCAGCGCAGCAGGCGCGAACGCTCCGTGTCTGGCGCGGCCGCCACCGCGCGCTCCATCAGTTCGCCCACCTTGGCCTGCAGCGGCGCGGCCAGCGCGGAGAACAGCGGATCGGTCGTCCGGGTCTGGGGCTGTGACGTGGTCTGGGTCTGCATGGCGGTCTCCCGTGTCCGGAATGGACGCCGCGCATTCTCCGCGGCAGCACCGGCGCGCCCAGCCACGGGCATCAACCAACGACGCTGACAGCTGTCATCCGCCGCGCGCGTCAACCGCAGCGAACGCTGGTGCGTTGCCAGGCCCACACGTCCTCCGGAGCCTTGCCGCCATGCGCATTCCCCGCGTCGCCCTCGTTTCCCTCACCGCCGGCCTGGTGCTGGCGATCGCCAGCCATCCCGCCCCCGCCCAGCAGCGCCTGCGCGAACGCATGATGCAGCGCCTGGAACAGCGCGCGGGCAGCGAGGAAGGCGAGGGCCGCGCCACCCCGGCCACGCCGCCGCCCGGGTCGCGGGTCGAGCGTGACATCGCCTACGGCCCCGATCCCAAGCAACGCTATGACGTGTACCTGCCGGCGCAGGTGGCGCCCGGCGCGCCCCTCCTGGTGATGGTGCACGGCGGCGGCTGGCGCACCGGCGATAAAAACCTGGCGCGGGTGGTGGACCACAAGGCCGCCTGGTGGCTGGCGCGCGGCGGCGTGTTCGTCTCGGTCAACAACCGGCTGGTGCCGGACGCCGACCCGCAGGTGCAGGCGCGCGACGTGGCCGCGGCGGTGGCCTCGGTGCAGCAGCATGCGCGCCAGTGGCGGGCGGATCCGGGCAAGACGGTGCTGATGGGCCATTCCGCCGGCGCCCATCTGGTGGCCCTGCTCGGCAGCGATCCGTCACTGCTGCGGCAGGCCGGGGCGCAGCGCCCGCTGGGCGTGGTATCGCTGGACAGCGGCGCGCTGGACGTGCCGGCGCTGATGCAGCAGCGGCGGGTGCCGAAGCTCTACCACGAGGCGTTCGGCAGCGATCCCGCGTTCTGGGCGACGGTTTCGCCGCAGCAGCAGATGCAGCGCGATGCCCTGCCGATGCTGCTGGTGTGCTCCAGCACGCGCAAGTTCCCGACCTCGCCCTGCGAGGAAGCGCGCAAGTTCGCCGCGCGCGGGCGCAGCCTCGGAGTCGCCATGCAGGTCCAGCCGGAAGCCCTGGCGCACGCCGAAATCAACGATCAACTGGGCCTGCCCTCGGCCTATACCGATGCGGTGGCCGGCTGGATCAACCAGCGCCTGCGCTGATGCCCGCCGCGGCGGCGGATCAACCCGGTCGCCGCCAGCCGCGGCGCAGGCGCAGGAAGCCACGGTACGCCGCTTCCAGCAGGCGCAGGCGCCAGCCCGACCCCAGCAGACGCCCCAGCCAGGCCCAGCGCGGCAGCACCTGCCACAGCCTGGTGAAGGCGGCGGCGCCGTCCAGCAGGCGGCCATCGGGCAGGCGCAGGTGCAGCCGCGCCAGCGCCGCCTCGCGGGTGAGGCCGGGGCCGAGGCGCGCGCCATCGCACCGGGCCACGTCCACCCATTCCACCCCGTCCGCACCCGGCTGGCGGCGGTACAGCGCGATCTCGCGCGCGCACACCGGGCAGGCACCGTCGTAGTAGAGCGTGGGCTTGGGTCGCGCATCCGGTTGCATGCCTGCGATACGCAGCCGCCGCGCGCGTGGATGCGCGCGACGCGCAACCGATCCGGCGCCTGGCCCGTATCGTCCGGCGTCCCTCCATGGATCCCCGGCCATGCTTGCTCCCTCGCGCATCCCGCCCCGCCTCGTGGCCCTGCTGGGCTATGGCGGCCTGCTCCCCTTCCTTGCCCTGGCCGCATTGGCCTGGCTCGATCCGCCGCGGCAGGCGCGCTGGTCGGGCGCGCTGCTGGAGTACGGCGCGGTGATCCTCGCGTTCGTGGGCGCCCTGCACTGGGCGCTGGCGATGCAGGCGACCACGCTGGCGCAGGCCCGCCGTGCGCAGGCCTATGCCTGGAGCGTGGTCCCCGCCCTGCTGGGCTGGGTCGCGCTGCAACTGGTGCCGGCAGCCGCCGCGCTGCTGCTGGTCGCCGGCTTCGGCCTGCACTTGTGGGCGGATCGCACCCTAGCGGTGCGGATGCCGCTGCCGGCCTGGTACCTGCCGCTGCGCCTGCGGCTGACCGCGGTCGCCAGCCTCTGCCTGCTGGCGGAGGCCTGGCGCGGCGCCGGGATGGCATGAGCCGCGCACTTGGCCGGCGCAGCCCGAAATCGTACAATTCCGGTACGTATTAACTCCTGCCGCCGCCCGCGCCATGCTCCGCGTCACCAAGCTCACCGACTACGCCACCGTCGTCCTGACCGTGCTCGCCGCGCGCCCGGACGCCGTGCTCAGCGCGTCCGAACTGGCCGAACAGGCCGGGCTGGAGGTGCCCACGGTGGCCAAGGTGCTCAAGCCGCTGGCCGCGGCCGGGCTGGTGGAAGGCTTCCGCGGCGCCAACGGCGGCTACCGGCTGGCGCGTCCGGCAGCGGCCATCAGCCTGGTCGAGATCGTGGAAGCGATGGAAGGCCCGCTGGCGATGACCGAGTGCAGCGTGCACGCAGGCCAGTGCGGGATCGAGCACAGCTGCGGCGTGCGCGCCAACTGGCGGCGGATCAACGATGTAGTGGCCGAGGCGCTGGGCAGCGTGACCCTGGCGCAGATGCTGCAGCCGCCGCGGCCGCCGGCACGCGCACGCATCGACGCCCGCCTCGCGCAGGCCTGAAGGATTTCCCGATGAACGCACCCCAGAACGCCCAGATCCACGCCCAGCTCGGGCGCAAGTACGAGGCCGGCTTCGTCACCGAGATCGAATCCGACTCGCTGCCGCCTGGCCTGAACGAAGACATCATCCGCGCCCTGTCCGCGAAGAAGGACGAGCCGGAGTGGATGACGCAGTGGCGGCTGGCCGCCTACCGCCACTTCCTGACCATGCGCCAGCCGGACTGGGCCAAGCTGCAGATCGGCCCGATCGATCTGCAGGCGCTGTCTTACTACAGCGCGCCCAAGGGGCCCAAATACAAGTCGCTGGACGAAGTGCCGCAGGAGCTGCTGGACACCTACGACAAGCTGGGCGTGCCGCTGCACGAGCGCGCCAGGCTGGCCGGCGTGGCAGTGGACGCGGTGTTCGATTCGGTCAGCGTGGGGACCACCTTCCGCAAGGAGCTGGCCGAGCGCGGGATCATCTTCTGCTCGATGAGCGAGGCCATCCGCGAACACCCCGAGCTGGTGCGCCAGTACCTCGGCACGGTGGTGCCGGTGACCGACAACTACTTCGCCGCGCTCAACTCGGCGGTGTTCTCGGACGGCAGCTTCGTGTTCATCCCCAAGGGCGTGCGCTGCCCGATGGAGCTGTCCACCTACTTTCGCATCAACGCCGGCCATACCGGCCAGTTCGAACGCACGCTGATCGTGTGCGAGGACGGTGCCTACGTGAGCTACCTCGAGGGCTGCACCGCGCCGATGCGCGACGAGAACCAGCTGCACGCCGCGGTGGTCGAGC
>CAYYAT010000181.1:0-4343 GCA_964469595.1 uncultured Thermomonas sp. | reverse complement strand
CCACCTTGCTGTGGTCGATGGTGGTATTGGTGGCGATCACGCCGTCCACCTGCAGGTCGCCCAGCACGCGCGCGGCGGCGTCGATGTCGTTCTCGGACAGGTCGGGCGCGATCTTCACCAGCAGCGGCACGCGCTTGCCGTGGCGTGCCGCCAGCCGCTCCTGCTCGTCGCGCAGGGCGCCCACCAGCCGGCGCAGGGCCTGCTCTTCCTGCAGCTCGCGCAGGCCGGCGGTGTTGGGCGAGGAGATGTTCACCGCCACGTAGTCGGCCACCGCGTACACCCGGCGCAGGCACAGCAGGTAGTCGGCCGCCGCATCCTCGTTCGGGGTGTCCTTGTTCTTGCCGATGTTGATGCCGACCAGGCCGCTGCGCCGGCGCGCGCGCTCGACGTTGCGCACCAGCACGTCCACGCCTTCGTTGTTGAAGCCCATGCGGTTGATCACCGCCTGCTGCGCGGGCAGCCGGAACAGGCGCGGGCGCGGGTTGCCCGGCTGCGGCAGCGGGGTCACCGTGCCCACCTCGACGAAGCCGAAGCCCAGCGCCAGCAGCGCATCCACGTGGGCGCCGTTCTTGTCCAGCCCGGCGGCCAGGCCGACCGGATTGGGGAAGGTCAGGCCGAAGGCCTTGGTCGGCAGCGGCCGCGGCGGGCTGGCCAGCAGCGGCGACAGGCCGCAGCGGTAGGCGGCCTCCAGCGCGGCGAGGCCGGCCCCATGCGCGCGTTCGCCGTCGAGGGCGAACAGGAACGGGCGGGAGAGCGCGTACAAGCCGTCAGTGCCCCGCGAAGGCCAGCAGCGCCGCCAGCCCGCCGAAGAACAGGATCACCGCGGCCACCGCCAGCACCCCCAGCCCGACCGCGATATAGCCCATCACCAGCCCGGCGACCGCCAGGCCGTCGCCTTCCAGCGCCTGCGGCGCGCGCCGGATCTCGGCGCGGGCCAGGTGGCCGCACACGATCGCCACCACGCTGCCGAGGAAGGGCAGCACGGTCCAGCCGAGGATGCCGGAGACCAGGCTGACCACGGCCAGCGAGCTGGTTTGGCGAGGGGTGGCGTTCATGCGATGGGTCTCCCGTTGGCGGCCTCGAGGGGATACCGCTCGCGGCCGCGCGGGCCGGGCGGTTACAGGTCGAACTTGATGCCCTGGGCCAGCGGCAGGGCGTCAGAATAATTGATTGTATTGGTCTGGCGGCGCATGTAGGCCTTCCAGGCGTCGGAACCGGACTCGCGGCCGCCGCCGGTCTCCTTCTCGCCGCCGAACGCGCCGCCGATCTCGGCGCCGCTGGTGCCGATGTTGACGTTGGCGATGCCGCAGTCGCTGCCGGCCGCCGACAGGAACGCCTCGGCGCGCTTGAGGTTGGTGGTGAAGATCGAGGACGACAGGCCCTGCGGCACCGCGTTCTGCATCTCGATGGCCTCGTCCAGCGTCTTGTACTTCATCACGTACAGGATCGGCGCGAAGGTCTCGTGCTGGACGATCTCGGCGTCGTTGGTCAGCCCGGTGATGATGGTGGGAAGCACGAAGTTGCCCGGACGGTCGATCGCCGCGCCGCCGGTCTCCACGGTGCCGCCCGCGGCCTTGGCCTTGGCGATGGCGTCGAGGTAGGCGTCCACGCCGTCCTTGCTGTTCAGCGGGCCCATCAGGTTGGCCGGGTCGGTGGGGTCGCCGATCTTCTTCTCCACCTGCTTGTAGGCGGTCACCAGCTTGGCCAGCACGTCGGCGTAGATGGATTCGTGCACGATCAGGCGGCGGGTGGTGGTGCAGCGCTGGCCGGCGGTGCCCACTGCGCCGAACACGATCGCCGGGATCGCAAGCGCGAGGTCGGCGGTCTCGTCCACGATGATCGCGTTGTTGCCGCCCAGCTCCAGCAGGCTGCGGCCCATGCGGCGGGCGACGCGCTCGCCGACCATGCGGCCCACCTTGGTGCTGCCGGTGAAGCTGATCAGCGCGACGCGCCTGTCGTCCACGAAGCCCTGGGCCAGGTCGCTGCCGGCGTCGTTGAACAGGAAGAAGATGTCCGGGAAGCCGCCCTTGCGCAGCGCTTCGTTGCAGATCTTCATCGCCGCGATGGCGGACAGCGGGGTCTTGGGCGAGGGCTTCCAGATCGTGATGTCGCCGCACACCGCCGCGATGAAGCTGTTCCAGGCCCACACCGCGACCGGGAAGTTGAACGCCGAGATCACCCCGACCAGGCCGATCGGGTGCCACTGCTCGTACATGCGGTGGCCCGGGCGCTCAGAGTGCATGGTCAGGCCATACAGCTGGCGCGACAGGCCGACGGCGAACTCGCCGATGTCGATCATCTCCTGCACTTCGCCGTCGCCTTCCGGCTTCGACTTGCCCATTTCCAGCGCGACCAGCGAGCCCAGCGCGTCCTTGTGCGCGCGCAGCGCATCCGCGCACAGGCGGATCGCCTCGCCGCGGCGCGGGGCCGGGGTGGTGCGCCAGACCTTGAACGCGGCCTGCGCGCGCTCGACGATCAGGTCGTAGTCGGCCTGCGAGGATGCGTGCACGCGGCCCAGCACCTCGCCGGTGGTCGGGTTGACCGGCTCCAGCACGCCGGCGTCGCGGGTCTGCGACCACTCGCCGTTGCCGAGATAGGTGCCGGATTCGACGGCACTCAGGCCGAGCGCGGTGAGGACGGGATGGGACATGGTGGACTCCGGGGATGGGGCAAGGACAAGAAAAGGGTGGCGGGCCGGGGCGCGGCGGCAGGCCGGCGCGTGGCCGCGGCTTGCATCGTCCGCACGCGTCGGGCGCTGCGCTGGCGACCCCGGCCCGATTCGAACGGGCGACCTTCCCCTTAGGAGGGGGACGCTCTATCCAGCTGAGCTACGGGGCCACGGCTTTTCATTATTGCAGCAGGAGCCGGGAACGGCCAATCCGCCGGAAGAAATGGCGTTTCGATGGGTTGTTCATGGCGGTTCGCCGACAGTCTTTTGCGACTTTGCCGCCGCCGGCGCGGTCAGTCCAGCCGCCGCGCCGCCGGGCCCGCGATCGGGGTGAGGTGCAGGTCGCTGTCCAGGCCGGCGCCGCGGAAGGCGGCCTGCATGGCGGTGCCGGCCGCGGCCGCGGTGGCGGCATCCTCGCACCAGGCGAACACGCTGGGGCCGGCCCCGGAGATGCTGGCACCCAGCGCGCCGGCAGCCAGCGCGGCCTGCTTGACCGCGGCGAAGCCCGCGATCAGCGGCGCGCGCCGCGGTTCCACCAGCACGTCGTCGAGGCCGGCCCGCACCAGCGCGGCATCGCCGCGTTCGCAGCCCAGCAGCACCTGGGCGAGATTGGCGCTCTGCGCGACGAACTCGGGCAGCGCGTAGGCGCCTTGCAGCACGCGCCGCGCCTGCAGGGTTTCCAGCACCGCATGCGGATGCACCACCGCCGCGTGCCAGGCCGCCGGCACCGCGATCGGCAGCAGCCCGCGCGCGGTCGCCAGCACCAGCCCGCCGGCCAGCATCGGGCCCACATTGTCGCCGGTGCGGCCGCCGCTGGCCACCGACTCCCCGGCCAGCGCCAGCGGATACAGCGCGGCGACGTCCAGCGGGGTGTCCAGCAGTGCGTTGGCGGCCACCAGCGCGGCCACGCAGGACGCCGCCGAGCCGCCCATGCCGGAGCCGAGCGGGATGCCCTTGTCGAGCTCCAGTTCGAACCCGAACGGCAGCGCCAGCGCCTGCCGCAGCGCAATCAGCGCAGCCCCGGCGGTGTTGCGCTCCGGCTCCCGCGGCAGGTCGCGGACGCAGCCGCGGATGGCCGCGATGCGCACCGTCGGCGCGTCGATGCGGCGCACCGTGGCGATGTCGCCGATGCCGGCGATGGTATGCCCCAGCAGGTCGAACCCCACCCCGACATTGCCCACCGAGCCGGGGGAGAACGCGCGTGCCTGCGCAGCGCCGCTCATGCCGCCGGGTCCGTCGCGGCGCGGGCATCGCCGCTGCGTGCGTCCACCACCGCGGTCGCGGTCATGTCGGCGGTGACGTTGCCCACCGTGGCCAGCACGTCCGGGATGGCATCCACCGCCATCAGCACCGGCAGCGGGGCGATCGGCAGGCCCATCGCGGAGGTCACCGGCAGGTTGGTGGCGAGGAAGATCGCCTGCCCGGGCAGGCCGACCGAGCCCATGCTCACCAGCACGCCCAGGGCGACGCCGGTGGCCAGCTGCGCGGCGGTGAGTTCTACCCCCAGCGCCCAGGCGATGAAGCTCGCGGTGGCCAGGTACTGGATCGGCGAGGTGATGCGGAACAGCGACACCGCCATCGGCAGCACCAGCCCGGACACACGCGCGGGGATGCCCAGCCGGTGCTGCGCGCTGTCCAGCATCGCCGGCAGGGTGGCCAGCGAGGATTGCGTGCT
>CAYYAT010000180.1:0-4419 GCA_964469595.1 uncultured Thermomonas sp. | reverse complement strand
TCGCCCACCACCTTGCCCGGCGGCACCAGTGCGCCGGCGCCGACGAAGGCGTGCTTCTTCACCACCGCGCCGTCCAGCACGATCGCGCCCATGCCCACCAGCACCGCGTCCTCGATCGTGCAGGCGTGGATGATCGCCTTGTGGCCGATGGTGACGTCGCTGCCGATGCGGGTGGCGAAGCCGCCCAGCCTGGCGTGCGGGCCGTCGTGGCTGACGTGGATCACGCTGCCATCCTGGATATTGGTGCGATCGCCGATGCGCACGAAGTTGACGTCGCCGCGGATCACCGTGTACGGCCACACCGAGACGTCGTCGCCCAGCACCACGTCGCCGATCACGCTGGCGCGCGGATCGATATAGGCGCGCGCGCCGAGCGTGGGGGAAACGCCGCGGTAGGGCCGGATGTCGAGAGCGTCGGTCATGTCCGGATTATCGCTGGATTCCGCCGCCGGCCGCACTACACTGGCCCGTATGGACACCGCCGCCGACACCCCGACCGCCGACCTGCGCCCCACCCTCGACCGCCTGCGCGCCGCCTGGCAGCAGCGCAAGCCGGACTATGCCCAGCGCCGCGACGACCTGCGCCGGCTGCGCGCGGCGCTCAAGCCGCGGCTGGACGAGATGGCGCGCACCATCGCCGCCGACTTCGGCCATCGCGCCCTGGATGAAAGCCGGATCGCCGACGGCATGACCGTGCTCAACGACATCGACCACCTGCTGGCGCACTTGCGCGCCTGGATGCGGCCGCGGCGGGTCGGCGTAGGCTGGCGCTTCTGGCCGGGGCGGGCGTGGATCGAGCCGCATCCGCTGGGCGTGGTCGGGGTGATCGCGCCGTGGAACTACCCGGTCAACCTCGCGCTGATCCCGCTGGCGACGGCCATTGCCGCCGGCAACCACGTCTATCTCAAGCCGTCCGAGCACACCCCGCGCACCAGCGCGTTCCTGCGCGAGCTGCTGGCGGAAGTGTTCCCGCCGGAGCGGGTCGCGGTGGCCACCGGCGGGGCCGAGGTCGGCGCGGCGTTCGCGGCGCTGCCGTTCGATCACCTGGTGTTCACCGGCTCCACCGCGGTCGGACGCAAGGTGATGGCCGCCGCCGCGCCCAACCTGACGCCGCTGACCCTGGAGCTGGGCGGCAAGTCGCCGGCGATCGTGTGCGCCGACTTCCCGCTGGAGAAGGCGGCTGCGCGGATCGCCACCGGCAAGTGGTTCAACGGCGGCCAGACCTGCATCGCGCCCGACTATGTGCTGGTCCCGGCGGACCGGCGCGACGCCTTCGTGGACGCCCTGCGGCGCGAGGTGCAGGCCCGCTACGGCGCCGGCCTCGACAACCGCGACGACTACACCCGGATCGTCAACGACGGCCAGTACGCGCGCCTGCAGGGCTATCTCGACGATGCGCGCGCACGCGGTGTCGAGGCCGTCACCCTCGCTGGCAGCGCCGACCCGGCGGATCGCCTGCTGCCGCCGACCGTGCTGCTGGACCCGGATGACCAGGCGCGGGTGATGCAGGAGGAAATCTTCGGGCCGATCCTACCGGTCAAAAGCTACCGCGCGCTGGAAGAGGCGATCGCCTACGTCAACGCGCACGACCGCCCGCTGGCGCTGTATCCCTTCAGCGACGACCGCGCCACGGTGCGCCGCATCCTCGACGCCACCCTGGCCGGCGGGGTGAGCATCAACGACACCCTGTTCCACTTCGCGATCGGCAACCTGCCGTTCGGCGGGGTCGGCCCCAGCGGCATGGGCGCCTACCACGCGCGCGCCGGCTTCGACGCCATGAGCAAGCCGCTTCCGGTGTTCCGCCAGTCCGCGCTGACCGCAGGCGACCTGCTCAAGCCCCCGTACGCGAAGGTGCGCTGGCTGCTGGACCGTATCATCCGCTGACCATCGCCGCGTGCCGGAAATCCACGGATGAAGATCGCCAGCTGGAACGTCAACTCGCTCAACGTGCGCCTGCCGCAGCTGCAACAGTGGCTGCAGGAGGCCGCGCCGGACGTGGTGGGCCTGCAGGAAACCAAGCTGGAGGACCACCGCTTCCCGGACACGGCGCTGCTGGAGGCCGGCTACCGCAGCGTGTTCCACGGGCAGAAGACCTACAACGGCGTGGCGATCCTGGCGCGCGGGCACGCGCTCGAGGACGTGCAGGTGGGCATCCCGGGCTTCGAGGACGCGCAGGCGCGGGCGATCGCGGCGACGGTGGGCGGCGTGCGCATCGTCAACCTGTACGTGGTCAACGGCCAGGACGTGGGCACCGAGAAATACGCCTACAAGCTGCGCTGGCTGGAAGCGGCGCGGGACTGGATCGCGCAGGAGTTGCATCGCCATCCGAAGCTGGTGGTGCTGGGTGATTTCAACATCGCCCCCGACGACCGCGACGTGCACGATCCGGCCACCTGGAACGACGACCACATCCTCACGTCCAGGCCCGAGCGCGACGCGCTGCGCCAGCTACTGGCGCTGGGCCTGCACGACGGCTTGCGCCTGCACCGCGAGGACGGCGGCCTGTTCAGCTGGTGGGACTACCGGCAGGCCGCGTTCCGCCGCAACCTGGGCCTGCGCATCGACCTGACCCTGGTCTCGGAGGCGCTGCGCGGGGCCACCGTCGAGGCCGGCATCGACCGCACCCCGCGCACCTGGGAACGCCCGAGCGACCATGCCCCGGCGTTCGTCGTCCTCGGTTGAGCCATCGGCGGATGCAGGAAACACGAAGGCCCGGCGAACCGGGCCTTCGCGGGATATCCCTGTCGCGCCGCGCCATGGGGGAGACCGGCGCCGGCCGCGGCGTCAGCGCACGCTGCCGCGGCGGAATAGGTTGACGATCGCCAGCAGGATGATCGCGCCGATCAGCGCGGTGATCAGGTAGCCGACCCAGCCGGCGAAGCTCAGGCCGAGCATTGGCAGCACGTAGCCGCCGATCACGCCGCCGATGATGCCGACTACGATGTTGAGGATGATCCCCTGCTGCGCGTTGGTGCGCATGATGATGCTGGCCAGCCAGCCGGCGATGCCGCCGACGATCAACATGACGATGAGGCTCATGGATGTGCGCTCCCTTGATGGTGGATCGACCCGTGGATCGATTGGGGCCCAGGCCGGGCCCGGGGTGCCGGCACGGCATTGCGCCGGCGGGGCCAGCTTGCCTGCAACCGCGTGATGACCGCCTTCGCGCCGCTGACCGGGCATTCAGCGATGCCGGCGCGGCGTGAAGGCGGGCCGCCGCGCGGCATACTGTGCGCATGACCCTGGACATCGCCGCCCTGCGCCCCGAGCTTGAAGCCGGGCTGGCGCAGCTTTCGCAGGAGCCCGCGCTGGCCGGGCCGCTGCTCGACTACCTCGCGCTGCTGGCGCGCTGGAACGCCACCTACAACCTCACCGCCATCCGCGACCCGCGCGAGATGCTGGCCAAGCACCTGCTGGATTCGCTGGCGATGCAGCCGTTCGTGCGCGGGCTCGCCACGCTGGCGGACCTCGGCACCGGCCCGGGCCTGCCCGGGATCCCGCTGGCCATCGCCACGCCGGGGCTGCAGGTCACCCTGGTGGAAAGCAATGGCAAGAAGGCGCGTTTCCTGCGCGAGGCGGTGCGCCAGCTCCAGCTGGGCAACGTCCGGGTGGCCGAATCGCGGATCGAGGCGTTCCATCCGGGTGCCACCTTCGACGCCATCACCGCGCGCGCGCTGGCCACCCTGCCGCTGATCCTGGCACTGGGCGGACACCTGCTCGGTGCCGATGGCCGGCTGCTGGCGATGAAGGGCGTGGTGCCGGACGACGAGATCGCCGCGCTGCCGCCGGGCTGGGGCGTGGCGGCCATCCACCCGCTGCGCGTCCCGGGGCTGGCCGCCGAGCGACACCTGCTGGAAATCGTCCGCACGCGGGCATAGGGCATAATCCTCTGTCGCCTGCCAGCCCCGCGCAGGCCCAGCCTCGGGAACACACGCCGCATGGCCCGCATCATCGCCATCGCCAACCAGAAGGGCGGGGTCGGCAAGACCACCACCGCCGTCAACCTCGCCGCCGCCCTCGCGCGGACGCCGAAGCGCGTGCTGCTGGCCGACCTGGACCCGCAGGGCAATGCCACCATGGGCAGCGGCATCGACAAGCGCGAACTCGGCGCCTCGGTGACCGACGTGCTGCTGGGCGAGGCGCAGCCGGCCGAGGCCATCGTGCGCTGCGCCGACGGCTACGACCTGCTGCCCGGCAACATCGACCTGACGGCCGCGGAGATCCGCCTGCTCGACGCCGAGGGCCGCGAGGGCCGGCTCAAGGCCGCACTGGAACAGGTGCGCGGGAATTACGACTTCATCCTGATCGACTGCCCGCCGTCGCTGTCGGTACTCACGCTCAACGCGTTGACCGCCGCCGACTCCGTGCTGGTGCCGATGCAGTGCGAGTACTACGCGCTGGAAGGCCTGTCGGCGCTGA
>CAYYAT010000179.1:1319-4443 GCA_964469595.1 uncultured Thermomonas sp. | reverse complement strand
CCCGCCGGCAGGCGGCCATCGCCGCCTTCTCCGGGCGGCCCCTCAGCGGCCCCGATGCCCCCGACACCCGCCTGCTGCCACCCGGCGCGGCCGATGCCGGGGCGGTGCTGCTGGCGCCGCACGGCGCGCTGGCGCGGCTGGAGCCGGGCCCCAGCCGCCTGATCACATTGGCCGGCCAGCGCCTGGCCGAGCTGTTCGCGTTCCAGCGCCTGCACGCCTCGGTGAAGGACCTGGAGCAGGCCGAGCAGCTGCAGCACGCGCTGTTCGCGATCGCCGACATGGCCGCCTCCGACCGCGACATGCAGAGCCTGCTGCGCGGGCTGCACCAGATCATCGGCCGGCTGATGTACGCCGAGAACTTCTACATCGCGCTGTACGACCCGCAGCGCGACACCCTGCGCTTCATCTACTTCGTCGACCAGATGGACGGCGGGATGTACGACCCCGACCAGGAGATCCCGGCGGCGCAGATGCGCGGCAGCCTGACCCTGGGCCTGATCCGCCACGGCCGCGCGGTGCGCGGGCCGTCGGAGGAGATCGTGGAGCTGCTGGGGCTGCCACCGGAAGACGGGATCGGCACGCCATCGGTGGATTTCATGGGCGTGCCGATGCAGCGCGACGGCCAGATCTACGGCGCGCTGGTGGTGCAGAGCTACCAGGAGGGCATGAGCTACACCCAGTCCGACTGCGCGGTGCTCAGCTTCGTGGCCGAGCACGTGCTGAACGCGGTGGAACGCAAGCGCGGCCAGGAGGAACTGGAGCAGCGGGTGGCCGAGCGCACCCGCGAACTCGCCGCGGCCAACGCCCAGCTACAGGTGCAGATCGCCGAGCGCGAGCGCACCGCGCACCTGCAGGCGACGCTGTACAAGATCGCCGCGATGTCCAATACCGAAGAGCGCGACGAGGACTTCTACCGCAGCATCCACCAGGCGGTGGGCGAACTGATCGACGCCGAGAACTTCTACATCGGGCTGGTTTCCCCGGATGGCCAGAATCTGCAGATCCCCTACACGGTGGACGCCGCCGGCGACGAGCGCCGCGACCGCCCGCTGGGGCGCGGCCTGAGCGAGTACGTGCTGCGCCTGGGCCGGACCCTGCTGATCGACGACGCCGGCGTGCGCGAGCTGGTGGCGCGCGGCGAGATGGACGCCGTGCACCATGCCAGCCGCACCTCGGCGGTGTGCTGGCTGGGCGCGCCGCTGCTGGGCAGCGACGGGGTGATGGGGCTGGTGGTGGTGCAGAGCTACCGGCCGGAGCTGGTGTACAGCCGCGACGATGCCGAGTTGCTGACCTTCGTCGCCCACCAGATCGCCAACAGCGTGCAGCGGCGCCGGCATGCCGAGGCGCTGCGCAACCTCAACGCCGAGCTGGAGCAGCGGGTGCAGGTGCGCACCCGCGAGCTGCGCCGCGAGATCGCGGTGCGCGAGCAGGTGGAGGCGCAGCTCAAGCACCAGGTGATGCACGACCCGCTGACCGGGCTGCCCAACCGCCTGTACCTGCGCGATCGCCTGGAGCGCGCGCTGTCCAGCCAGCAGCGCAACCCCGAGCACGACTTCGCCCTGCTGTACCTCGACGTGGACCGCTTCAAGCTGTTCAACGACAGCCTCGGCCACCTCGCCGGCGACGCGGTCCTGCGTGAAGTTTCACGGCGCCTGCTGGACTGCGTGCGCGGCCCCGACATCGTGGCGCGCCTGTCCGGCGACGAGTTCGCGATCCTGCTGGAGGAAGGCGCGCAGCCGGCCACCGCGGTCAAGATCGCGCAGCGCATCCAGGCGCGGATGCAGGCGCCGATCCCGGTCGGCGAGCGCGAGCTGCAGGCCTCGGTCAGCATCGGCATCGCCATCAGCCACGACCGCTACCTTGCCATCGACGAGATCCTGCACGACGCCGACGTGGCGCTGTACCGCGCCAAGTCCACCGGCCGCCAGCGCTTCGTGCTGTTCGACGAAAGCCAGCAGACCGCGGCGATGAACGTGCTGGAGCTGGAACTGGCGCTGCGCAACGCGCTGCACGCGGGCGAGTTCGTGCCGTACTTCCAGCCGATCGTGCGCATGGACGACCGCAGCACGGTCGGTTACGAGGCGCTGATCCGCTGGCAGCACCCGGTGCGTGGCCTGCTCGGCCCGGGCGAATTCCTGCCGGTGGCCGAGGAAAGCGGGCTGATCGAGGCGATCGACTGGCACATGTACCGGCTGGCCTGCACCATCGGCGCGCCGCTGGTGGCCAAGGGCGGCTTCATCAGCATCAACATCTCCCCGCGCCACTTCCAGTACGAGGATTTCGACCAGCGCCTGCTGGAACTGCTGCGCGACACCGGGTTCCCGCCGGAGCGCCTGCGGATCGAGGTGACCGAGGGCACCCTGCTCGGCGATCCGGACGCCGCCGCGCGCATCCTGGAGCGGCTGCAGGCCGCCGGGGTGTCCGCGGCGCTGGACGATTTCGGCACCGGCTATTCCTCGCTCAGCTACGTGCACCGCTTCCCGCTGAAGAAGATCAAGATCGACCGCAGCTTCATCCGCGACCTTGGGCAGGAAAACGCGCAGCGCAGCCTGGCCATCATCCACGCGGTGCTGAGCCTCGCGCGCTCGCTGGACATGAGCGTGGTGGCGGAAGGGGTGGAGACCGAGGCGCAGCGGCAGGCGCTGCTGGAGATCGGCTGCCAGCGCGCGCAGGGCTTCCTGTTCGGGCGCCCGCAGCCGGCGGCATACTGGCTGGAGCCGGACGGAAAAGCGTGACCCCGGTCACGCCGGATCGCGGCGGGGCGTCCCTGTGGCAACGGGCGCTCGGCCATAATGGCCGCGATGCCTGACCGCCACAGCCCCGACCAGCCCGGCCTGTTCGACCCGCCGGCCGCCGCCGACGACCCCGCGACCGGCCCCGCCGGGCCCGCGCCGTTGCCGTTGCCCGGGTTCCTCGCGGCCGATGCCGCCACGCCCCCCGGCCCGCCCCCGCCCCCCGCGGGCAAGGCGCGCAACCCGCTGTGGGCGCGCCTGCTGGGGCGGCTGCTGGAACCGTGGCTGCGGCTGGAGATCGACACCGACGCCGCGGTGACCCCGGCCGACCCGCGCCCGATCTGCTACGTGCTGGAGGACTACGGCCTGTCCAACGCGCTGATCCTGCAGCG
>CAYYAT010000179.1:0-1309 GCA_964469595.1 uncultured Thermomonas sp. | reverse complement strand
CGCTGGCGCGGCTGCTGCAGGCGCACCAGCGGCAGCCCGAGCTGGACGTGCGGCTGGTGCCGGTGTCGATCTTCGTCGGCCAGGCACCCAAGCGCAGCAGCGGCTGGTTCAGCGTGCTGTTCTCGGAGAACTGGACCCTGGTCGGCCGCTTCCGCCGGCTGCTGGCGATCCTGCTGAACGGGCGCGACACCCTGGTCCAGTTCGCCGCGCCGGTGCCGTTGCGCGAGATCGTGGCCGAGGGGCTGGAGCCGGAGCGCACGGTGCGCAAGCTCTCGCGCATCCTGCGCACCCATTTCCGGCGCGTGCGCGAGGTGGTGATCGGGCCCGACCTGTCCACCCGGCGCATGCTCGCCGACCAGGTGCTGTCGGCACCGCTGGTGAAGGACGCCATCGCCGACCAGGCGCGGCGCGACGGCAGCAAGCCGGAGGCGGCGTGGGAGAAGGCCAACGCCTATTTCTGGGAAATTGCGGCCGACTACTCCAACACCGTGGTGCGCTCGGCCAGCTTCGCCCTGACCTTCGTTTGGAACCGGATCTACCGCGGCGTGCTGGTGCACCACCTCGACCAGTTCAAGCAGGAGGCGCCGGGCCACGAGGTGGTGTACGTGCCCAGCCACCGCAGCCACATGGACTACCTGCTGGTGAGCTACCTGCTGTACACCCACGGCGTGGTGCCGCCGCACATCTTCGCCGGCATCAACCTCAACCTGCCGGTGGTGGGCACCCTGCTGCGCAAGGGCGGCGCGTTCTTCGCCCGCCGCAGCTTCAAGGGCAACGCGCTGTATTCGGCGGTGTTCCGCGAGTACATGGCGCAGTTGGTCGCCGGCGGCTATTCGATCGAATACTTCATCGAGGGCGGGCGCTCGCGCACCGGGCGGCTGCTGCAGCCCAAGGGCGGCTCGCTGGCGATGACCGTGCGCGCCTATCTGCGCCAGCCGACCCGGCCGCTGCTGTTCCAGCCGGTGTACATCGGCTACGAGAAGCTGATGGAAGGCCGCAGCTACCTGGACGAGCTGTCCGGCAAGCCGAAGGAGAAGGAGTCGATCTGGCAGCTACTGGCTGGTATCCCCAAGGTGCTGCGCAGCAACTACGGCCAGGTGGTGGTGAACTTCGGCGAGCGCATCCAGCTCAGCCAGGTGCTGGCCGAGCTGGCGCCGGAATGGGACGGCCAACCGGTGGGCGACGACGAAAAGCCGGCCTGGTTCGCGCGCACGGTGGACGCGCTGGCGCAGCGCATCCAGACCAACGTCAACCGCGCCGCCGACGTCAACCCGATCAACCTGCTGGCGCTGGCGCTGCTGTCCACGCC
>CAYYAT010000178.1:0-4462 GCA_964469595.1 uncultured Thermomonas sp. | reverse complement strand
TGCTTGCGCGCGCGCGCGGCGGCCTCGGCTTCGGCCTTGGCGCTGGCGGCCAGCTCGGAATCGCTCATCGCCACTTCCTGCCCCGGCAGCAGGGTGTAGAAGTCGTACTGGGTCGGCTTCGGCTTGCCGGCGTCGGGCTTGGTGGCCGGCGCGGTGTCCGGGGCGATGGACTCGCCTTCGCCGCTGACCGCGGCCGGCAGTGCATCCGGGTTCGGCTTTGGCCGGAAGAAGCCGTCGCCGCTGCCGGACTTCAGGTAGCGCGGGACCAGCAGTACCGCCAGCAGGGTCAGGGCGATGCCGATCGCCAGCCAGGCCCAGCCGGGCAGGCCGTTGCCGCTGCTGCGGCGGGCCTGGGATTTACCGCGTCGGGCTGCCATCACATGCGCTCCGGGGCGGACACGCCCAGCAGGTCGAGGCCATTCGCCAGCACCTGGCGGGTGGCCAATGCCAGCGCCAGGCGGGCGTCGCGCAGGTCGGCATCGTCCACCAGCACCGGGCTGGCGTGGTACCAGCCGTGGAAGGCCTGCGCCAGTTCGCGCAGGTACTGCGCGACCAGGTGCGGCTCCAGCGTGGCGCCGGCCGCCTCCACCACCTCCGGGAAGCGCGACAGCTCGCGCAGCAGGTCCTGCGCCGGGGCATCGTCCAGGCGGTCGAGCGCGGCCTGCCCGCGCACGGCATCAAACGCATGGCCCTTTTCGCCGGCCTGGCGCAGCAGGCTGCAGATGCGCGCATGCGCGTACTGCACGTAGTACACCGGGTTGTCGTTGGATTGCGAGCGCGCCAGGTCGATGTCGAACACCAGCTGCGAATCCGGCTTGCGCGCGATCAGGAACCAGCGGGTGGCATCGCGGCCGGCCTCGTCGATCAGGTCGCGCAGGGTCAGGTAGCTGCCGGCGCGCTTGGACAGCTTCACCTCCTCGCCGCCGCGCATCACCGTGACCATCTGGTGCAGCACGTAATCGGGATAGCCGGCGGGGATGCCGCAGTCCAGCGCCTGCAGGCCGGCGCGCACGCGCGCCAGCGAGCCGTGGTGGTCGGCGCCCAGCTCGGTGATCGCGCGCTCGTAGCCGCGCTGCCACTTGGACAGGTGGTAGGCCACGTCCGGCACGAAGTAGGTGTAGGTGCCGTCGGACTTGCGCATCACCCGGTCCTTGTCGTCGCCGAAGGCGGTGGTGCGCAGCCACAGCGCGCCGCCTTCCTCGTAGGTGTGGCCGTGGGCGATCAGCTCGCGCACGGTTTCCTCCACCTTGCCGTCGGCGTACAGCGAGGACTCCAGGAAATACACGTCGAACGCGACCCCGAACGCGGCCAGGTCCGCGTTCTGCTCGCGCCGCAGGTAGGCCACCGCGAACTGGCGGATGGCATCGAGGTCGTCGGCATCCGCCTTTCCTGCCACCACGTGGCCTTCCACTTCCACGCTGTCGCCGCGCAGGTAGGCGGACGCGACATCCGCGATGTAGTCGCCGTTGTAGGCGTCGGCCGGCCAGCCGGCATCGCCCGGCTTCAGGCCCTTGGCGCGCGCCTGCACCGAGCGCGCCAGGTTCTCGATCTGCACCCCGGCGTCGTTGTAGTAGAACTCGCGCTTCACGTTCCAGCCGTTGGCGGCCAGCACCCGCGCGATGCAGTCGCCGATCGCGCCGGCGCGGCCGTGGCCCACGTGCAGCGGGCCGGTCGGGTTGGCGGAGACGTATTCCACGCCCACCGTCCTGCCACCGCCGGAGGTGTTGTGGCCGAACGCGGGGCCGGCGGCGTGGATGGCGCGTACCTGCTGCTGCCAGGCGGCCGGCGTCAGGTGGAAGTTGATGAAGCCGGGGCCGGCGATCTCCACCCTGGCGATGGCCTCGGACGGTGGCAGCGCGTCCACCAGCGCCTGCGCCAGCGCGCGCGGGTTACTGCGTGCGGCCTTGGCCAGCAGCATCGCCACATTGGTCGAAAAATCGCCATGCGCGCGCTCCTTCGGGCGCTCGATCACGAACTCGGGGAGGGCGAGGTCGGCCGGCAGGGTACCGGCGGAACGCAGGGCGGTCAGGCCCTGGTCGATCAGGGCGCGGAGCTGGGCTTTCACGGGGGTTGGGCACTGCAGGTTCGACGATCATCCATTGTACGTCCCAATGCCGCCGCGCCGAAGCGGGCCGCGGCCAGCGGGCCGGTGCGAGAATGGGCGCCCGCTCTTCCCGGACCTGCGCATGTCGGCCGTCGCCAGCTTTCCGCCGCCCCTGATCCCGTTGCCGGCGCTCGACCAGGCCCTGCACGCGCGCGGCTATGCCGTGCTGGGCGCAGCCGACGTGGCCACGTTGGCGGGCGTGCCGCTGGCCGCGCTGCAGGCGCTGGCACCCGGCTGGGACGACCTGCCGGCGGACGAATACCTCAAGGACGGCGGCCGCTACCGCCGGCGCCGCCACGGTTCGTTCGTGGTCGAGGCCGGCCGCCTGCACCCGGTGCCGCACCGCCGCCACTGGCAGCCGCTGGATTACAACGCGCTGCACGGCGGCATGGACCGCTGGTTCGCGCCGCTGGAGCCGGCCACCGTGGCCGCGCCGGGCTTCGCGCCGCTGGTGCTGGGGCTGGCCGCGGCCTGCAGCCGCCAGCGCCCGGCGGTGCCGCGCTGGCACGTGGAGGTGCACCAGTTCCGGATCGACACCAGCGGCGGCATCGGCCGCCCCACCCCGGAGGGCGCGCACCGCGACGGCGTGGATTTCGTCGCGGTGCTGCTGGTGGCGCGGCACGCGATCCGCGGCGGCGAGACCCGCGTGTTTGC
This sequence comes from uncultured Thermomonas sp., assembly GCA_964469595.1. GTDB lineage: Bacteria > Pseudomonadota > Gammaproteobacteria > Xanthomonadales > Xanthomonadaceae > Thermomonas. Next base: position 1,704 of record CAYYAT010000178.1, on the reverse strand, counting down.
CGCCGACGGCCCGGACGGCCAGCGCTTCACCCTGGCCGAGCCGTGGTCGCTGCTGCTGCTGGACGATGCGCGGGTGATCCACGAATCCACCCCGATTCAGCCGGAGGCCGCATCCGGCGGCCATCGCGACACCCTGGTGCTGACCTTCCGCGCCGCTGGCTTCCTCGGCGATCCGCCGCCGGAGGCGGATCGGCCCGGTGCCGGCATGGCCGCCGCGCCCGGGCAATGATTACAATTGCAACTAAACCCGACGATTCCGAAACCGCAGCAGCGAGGTCGCAATGAAACTGGGCTCTCTCAAGGAAGGCGGGCGCGACGGCACCCTGGTCGTGGTCTCGCGCGACCTGTCGCGCGCGGTGCGCGCCGACGGCATCGCGCCGACCCTGCAGCGCGCGCTGGACGACTGGCAGCAGGCCGCGCCGCGCCTGAACGCGCTGGCCGAGGCGCTGGAGGCCGGGCCGGTCGCCGGCGAATTCGCGCTCGACATGCAGGCGCTGGCCGCGCCGCTGCCGCGCGCCTACGAGTTCGTCGATGGCAGCGCCTACCTGCCGCACGTGGAGCGCGTGCGGCGCGCGCGCGGGGCGCAGGTGCCGGAGAGTTTCTACGTCGATCCGCTGATGTACCAGGCGGTCAGCGCCGGGTTCTACGGCCCGCGCGATCCGGTGCTGGTGGCCAGCGAGGACTACGGCATCGACCTCGAGGCCGAGGTGGTGGTGGTGACCGACGACGTGCCGATGGGCGTCACTCCGGAGCAGGCGGCTGGGCATATCCAGCTGGTCGGGCTGGTCAACGACGTGTCGCTGCGCAACCTGATCCCGGACGAGCTGGCCAAGGGCTTCGGCTTTTTGCAGTCCAAGCCGCGCAGCGCGCTCAGCCCGGTGCTGGTCACCCCCGACGAACTGGGCGATGCCTGGCGCGGCAACAAGGTGCACCTGCCGATGCTGACCCACATCAACGGCCAGTGGTTCGGCGCCCCGGACGCGGGCGTGGACATGCAGTTCGATTTCGCCCAGCTGGTGGCGCATGCGGCCAAGACCCGCCCGCTGGCGGCCGGGACCCTCGTCGGCTCCGGCACCGTGGCCAACCAGGACACCGCCAAGGGCGCGTCCTGTTTCGCCGAGAAGCGCACGGTGGAAACCCTGGAGCACGGCAAGCCGCTGACCCCGTTCATGCGCTTCGGCGACGTGGTGCGGATCGAGATGCTGGACCGCGACGGCCGCAGCGTGTTCGGGGCGATCGAGCAGCGGATCCAGCAGGCTCCCGCCGGCTGAGGGCGGCGGGCGGTCGAACCGGCGCCGCCAGCGGCATGGCGGCAGTGCATGCGCGGCAGTAAGGTGGACAGATGAGCGAACCTTTGCGGCTGTATTCCTACTGGCGCTCCAGCGCGGCCTACCGGGTGCGGATCGGGCTGAACCTGAAGGGCCTGGCCTACGACACCGTGCCGGTGCACCTGGTGCTGGACGGCGGCCAGCAGCATTCCGAGGCCTACCGCGACCTCAACCCGCAGGCGCTGGTGCCCACCCTGTGCCACGGCCAGCGCCGGCTGACCCAGTCGCTGGCGATCCTGGAATACCTCGACGAGGTGTGGCCGGAGCCGGCGCTGCTGCCGGCCACCGCGCGCGAGCGCCAGCGCGTGCGCGCACTGGCGCTGCTGGTGGCCTGCGACATCCATCCGCTCAACAACCTGCGCGTGCTGCAGTATTT
>CAYYAT010000177.1:0-4474 GCA_964469595.1 uncultured Thermomonas sp. | reverse complement strand
CGATGTTGGCCGACGGCGCCAGCCCGATCGAGCCGGCCACCTCGGCGGCGATGTCAGAGAGGATGTCGCCGTACAGGTTGGGCGTCACCACCACGTCGAACTCGCGCGGACGCGCGGCCATGCGCGCGGCGCCGATGTCGATGATGCGGTGTTCGGCCTCCAGCTGCGGGTATTCCGCGGCGATCTCGTCGAACACCCGATGGAACAGGCCGTCGGTCATCTTCATGATGTTGTCCTTGCTCATGCAGGTGACCTTGCGCCGCCCGTGCGCCAGCGCGTACTCGAACGCGTAGCGCACGATGCGCTCGCAGCCGGGGCGGGTGATCAGCTTGAGGCACTGCACCACCTCGTCGGTCTGGCGGTGCTCGATGCCGCCGTAGGTGTCCTCCTCGTTCTCGCGCACGATCACCACGTCCATGCCCGGGTGCAGCGAGTCCACGTAGGGGTGGTAGGCCACGCACGGGCGCACGTTGGCGAACAGCCCCAGGGTCTTGCGCAGGGTCACGTTGATGCTCTTGTAGCCGCCGCCCTGCGGGGTGGTCATCGGGCTCTTCAGCAGCACCGGATGTTCGGCCAGGATGTCCCAGGTCTGTGGGAGAATCCCGTTCATGTGCCCGCTGCGGTAGGCGGCCTCGCCCATCGTCACCGGCTGCAGCTGCAGGTTGGGGGCGGCGTGGCGCAGGACGTGCAGCACGGCGTCCATGATCTCGGGGCCGATGCCGTCGCCGTGGGCCACGGCAATGGTGCGGGTGGCGGCGTCGGTGGCGGTGCGGGCGGGTGACAGCTGGGCGTTCATGCGTTCTCCTTTTCACGTTATGAAAAACACGAAACAGATGTCGCATATTAAGAAGCAATCCCGCCCCGCTGTCAAGCAGGCGGCCTCCATCCGCGCGCCGGTCGCGGACGCGCCGTCGGCGCTGCCCGATTGGACCTACTTCAGCAACCATGGTCACGTGCTGTTCTGCCTGGCGCGCCAGCCCGACATGCTGCTGCGTGAGGTGGCGGTGAAAGTGGGCATCACCGAACGCGCGGTGCAGCGGATCGTGGCGGACCTCGAGGAGGCCGGTGCCCTGCGCCGTGAGCGCGACGGCCGCCGCAATCGCTACACCATTGATCCGGACACCCCGCTGCGCCATCACAACGAGGCGCATTGCACCGTGGGCATGCTGATCGACGTGGTGATCGGCAGCGAGTGACGTGCCCCGCGCCGCGCCGTCTCAACACGTGAGACGGCGCCTGCCGACACTGGCGGGCATGCGGATCGAAGAAAAACTGGCGCTGCTGGCGGATGCCGCCAAGTACGACGCGTCCTGTTCCTCCAGCGGCGGTACGCGCCGCGACGCCCGCGGCAGCAAGGGCGGCATCGGTTCCACCGGCGGGATGGGCATCTGCCATGCCTATACCCCGGACGGCCGCTGCATCTCGCTGCTCAAGATCCTGCTGACCAACTTCTGCATCTACGACTGCGCGTACTGCATCAACCGGCGCAGTTCCAACGTGCGGCGCGCGCGCTTCGGCGTGGACGAAGTGGTGCGGCTGACCATGGACTTCTACCGCCGCAATTACATCGAGGGCCTGTTCCTGTCCTCGGGGATCATCCGTTCCGGCGACCACACGATGGAGCTGCTGGTGCGGGTGGCGCGCCGGCTGCGCCAGGACGAGCATTTCCACGGCTACATCCACCTCAAGACCATCCCCGAGGCCTCGCCGGAGCTGCTGGCCGAGGCCGGGCGCTGGGCCGACCGGCTCAGCATCAACGTCGAGCTGCCGACCGAGACGGGCCTGAAGACCCTGGCCCCGGAGAAGGACGCCCGCGGCATCCGCCAGGCCATGGGTCGGCTGCGCGCCGGCATCGACGAGGCCCGCGCCGAGCGCCGCGCCCCGCGCTTCGCGCCAGCGGGGCAGAGCACCCAGATGATCGTCGGCGCGGACGCGGCCAACGACCGCGACATCCTGCGCGCCAGCGACGCGCTGTACAGCGGCTACCGGCTGCGTCGCGTGTACTTCTCGGCGTTCAGCCCGATCCCCGACGCCTCGCGCGCGCTGCCGCTGCGGGCGCCGCCGCTGGTGCGCGAGCACCGGCTGTACCAGGCCGACTGGCTGATGCGCTTCTACGGATTCGACGTGGCCGAGATCGCGCCCGACGATGATGGCGGGATGCTGGACCTCGACATCGATCCGAAGCTGGCGTGGGCGCTGCGCCACCGCGAGCGTTTCCCGGTGGACGTGAACACCGCCCCGCGCGAGCTGCTGCTGCGCGTGCCGGGGCTGGGCGTGGCCACGGTGCTGAAGCTGCTGCGGCTGCGCCGCCATCGCCGCGTGCGCCACGACGACCTGGTGCGCCTGCGCGTGCCGATGGGCAAGGCGGGGCCGTTCCTCGCGGCGCTGGAGCACCGGCCGCAGGCCGACCTCGACAGCGCGACCCTGCGCGCGGCGCTGGTGGCGGCGCAGCGGCCGCGCCAGCCAGACCTGTTCGGCTTCTGATGCGCCACGTCTTGCTGGCCGACGGTGGCGACCTGGCCGAGTGGCGGGCCGCGGCACGCACGTTGCTGGCGGCACGGGTGCCGCCGCCGCAGGTGCACTGGGTGTGCGGGATGCAGGGCGATCTGCTCGAGACGCTGGCAGCTCCACTGGAACCAGCGGCCGGCAATGCCGCAGCCGAATGCGCCGGGCCGATGCCGGATGTGCGCGTGCCGCGCGAATTCCCCGCGCTGGCCGAACTGGTGCTGGCGCACGCGGATCCGCATCGCCACGCGCTGCTGTACCGCCTGCTGTGGCGCCTGGTCCGCGGCGAGCGGACCCTGCTGGGCATCGTCACCGATCCCGACGTGGCGTGGGCACGGGCCGCGGCGTCGGCGGTGCGGCGCGAGCGCCACAAGATGAAGGCGTTCGTGCGCTTCCGCGAGGTCGTGGACGCGGGTGGCCCGGTGTACGTGGCCTGGTTCGAGCCCACGCACGACGTGCTGCCGCTGGTCGCGCCGTTCTTCGCCCGCCGTTTCGCCGGGATGCGCTGGTCGATCCTGACGCCGTCCCGCAGCGCCTACTGGGACGGCCTCGCCCTGCATCCGGGACCGGGCGCGAGCCGTTCCGATGCGCCAGGCGATGACGCGCTGGAGGACCTGTGGCGGGTGTACTACGGCAGCACCTTCAACCCCGCGCGGCTGAAGGTGGACGCGATGCGCAAGGAAATGCCTGTGCGCTACTGGAAGCACCTGCCGGAGGCGCGGCTGATCCCGGCACTGGTGCGCGATGCCGGCGCGCGCATGGGCGCGATGCTGGCGTCCGCGCCGACGCTGCCGCGCAAGCCGCGCCTCGAGGCCGCCGCCGCGCCGCGGCGCGAGCGCCGTGGTCGCGGCTGACGCGGGCGCTCTCTGGCGTAGCATGGGTATCGAACCGGCTGCGTGGGGGCAGGTGATGCAGGGATCGACGTTGCAGGGCTTTGGCGGGCGAGGCGGGATCGGCCTGCACCCGTGGCTGTGGGCGGGGGCGGCCGGGATCCTGCTGCTGCCGGCGCTGGCGATGCGGTTCTATCCGCAGGCCGGGGTGGCATGGACGGGGTTGGATTTCGTGGCGATGGGAGCGCTGCTGGCGACAGCCTGCGGTGCGCTGGAACTCGGCCTGCGTCGGGGGCGCGCGCTGGCGTATCGCGTTGGGTTCGCACTGGCGGTCGTCACCGCGCTGCTGACGGCGTGGGTGAACCTCGCGGTCGGCATGCTCGGGCGTGCGGGCGATCCCGCCAATGCCCTGTTCGTCGCGGTGCTGGCAGTGGCGGTACTGGGCAGTGCGCGGGCGCGCCTGCGCGCGCCGGGCATGGCCCGGGCCATGGCCGCGACCGCGTCGATGCAGCTGGCCACGGCGGGCATTGCGGTGGGCATGGGGCGGTTCGCGCCGGTCGAACTGGTGCTGACCGCCGGTTTCGCGCTGCCGTGGGCGTTGGCGGCGGTGCTGTTCCGCAAGGCGCGCTGACGATCGCCTGCGCGCCGTCCTGGGATTCAGGCGCTCGGTTTGCGCAGGTGCACGCGCGGACCGGGTGCGGAAGGCCCGGCCGGCAGGGAGGCGTCGGTCTCCGCGGGATCAGTTGCCGTGTCGGGCGAAGCCGCGGCGCGCGCTTCGCGCTTGCGGGCGTCCTTCTCGTCCTGTTTCTTCTTCTTCGCCAGTTCGCGCTGGCGCTTTTCGAATGCGTAGTTGGGCTTGGGCAAGTGCGGCTCCTGGGGTTAGCGGGAAGGTTTGCGCGTTCGGCCCACCGGCGCTGCCGGTGGTGCGCTGGTCGCGGCGTCCTCCGGCAGGCCGATGCGCTGCAGGGCGCGGGTGGTGCCGAGGACTTCGATGGTGCCGCCGGCCTTGCGGAACGCGTCCATGTGTTCAGCGATCCGTTCGCGGGTCAGCGCGGCATTGCGCTCTGCCGGTTTACGGGTCTGGAACAGCGGACTGGTGCGGGTTCCGGTCGCCGGTTCCGGCGGCGGGGTGGTCCTGG
>CAYYAT010000176.1:0-4481 GCA_964469595.1 uncultured Thermomonas sp. | reverse complement strand
ATCCGGCGCGTTCCGGCGCCACCGCCGGCAGCGCGCCGGCATCCGCAAACGCACAGGGCCGGCGCAAGTCCGGCCCCGTCGCCGGCAGGCGCGGCGCGTGCCGCCGGCTGCCGGAAGACACCGATCGAGGCCTAGCGGCTTTCCGGCGGCAGCGGCTTGCGCGGCAGCGGCTGCGGGCGGGTCGCGGCGTTGTACACGAACGCGGCCACGATCGCGGACGCCTGCTTGAGGTCGTCGGCCACCGCATGGTCCTGCACGTCCAGGTCGGTGTGATGGACGTGGCTGAAGTAATCCAGCTGGTCCTGCACGAACTGGAAGCCCGGGATGCCGACCGCATCGAAGCTGACGTGATCGGTGCTGCCGGTGTTGCGCTGGGTGACGATGGTCGCGCCGACATCGTGCCAGGGCTTGAGCCACTCGGCGAAGATCGGCGCCGCGGCCAGGTTCTCCTGCGCATAGATGCCGCGGATGCGGCCGCTGCCGTTGTCGAGGTTGAAGTAGGCCGACACCTTCGCGTACTCCGGCATCCGCACCAGCTTGCCGCGCTGGCTGCGCATGAACGCCGGCAGCGCCTTCTGGGCCGGATCGGAAGGCTCTTCGAACTTGGCGAAATGGCGGGCGACATAGGCCTGCGAGCCCAGCAGGCCCTGCTCCTCGCCGGTCCACAGGGCCACCCGGATGGTGCGGTCCGGGCGCGCGCCCACCGCCTTGAGGATGCGCATCGCCTCCATCATCACCGCCACGCCGGCGGCATTGTCGTTGGCGCCGGCGCCGGCGTGCCAGGAATCCATGTGCGCGCCCAGCATCACCACCTCGTCCTTGTGCGGGCCGACGCCGGGGATCTCGGCGATGGTGTTGTAGCCCGGCTGGTTGGTCTCGTCCAGGAAGCGCGAATCCACGTCCAGCCGCAGCCTCACCTGTTCCTTGCGCTCGAGCGCGCGCATCACCGTGTTGTAGTGCTCGGCCATCATCACCAGCGCCGGCACGCCCACCGCCTCGCCGGCCTTGCGCGAGCCGCCGCCCATCACCCGCACGATGCCGTCGTTCCAGCTGCTGATCGAGACCGTGGCCAGCACGCCCTCGTCGGCCAGGTAGCGGTTGAGCAGCGGCATCATCTCCATCCGCGCGCGCATGCGCGCCAGGGTGTCGGGATCGATCGCGCGCGGCTTGGGCAGCGGGAAGGTGAGCAGCTCGTCGAGGTCGGCCGCATCGTAGCGCTGGAAGTCGGGTTTCTCGTTCGGCTTGTACGGGCGCAACTCGTCGGTGAACACGATCTTGCCGCGCAGCTTGCCCTTCCACTGCTCGAGATCGGCCTTCGACTCCAGCCGGGCGTACATCGCCTCGCCCTCGATCGCCCCCGGCGTGCCCGGGGTCCATGCCTTGGGCAGCGCGTGCAGCGGCATCGCGCGCGGGCTGAGCATCTCGACGTCGGCGCGGCTGAACTGCCAGCCGCGGCCGAGGTCCTCGACCGCCTCGTCGTGCACGTTGGCCAGGCCCCACTCGCCGAACTTCGCACGGGTCCAGCGATTGGCCTCGGCCATCGCCGGGGAATTGGTCAGGCGCGGACCGATCACGTCGGTGAGGTGGTTGAGGGTGTCCATCACCTGCGAGCGCTGGAACGCCTCCTGGCGGATGCGCGCGGTCATGTCCAGATCCACCTGTTCCTGCGCGTACCCGCGCTGCGCGGAGGCGCCCTGCGCACACGCCAGACCCGCCGCCAACAGGGCGCAGGCCAGTATCCATCGCTTCATCGTGTTCCCCGGTTCTTGGCAAAGCCCCGAGTCTGCCAGTCCACGCCGGCCGCACTCACGGGCCGATGGTCATGCCCCGGACGCCTGCTGCAGCCGCGCCCGCCGCAACCGCGGCTGCCACTGGCCCGGCCAGTCGCGGTCGTTGGCCACCTGCGCCTGCGCGCGGCTGGCCTCGAGCCGCGCGAAATCGAGCGTCGCCAGCGCCCAGGCATCGGCGTCGCCGGTCTGCGCCAGCACGCCATCGGCCGGCAGGCCCACATCCATCGGCGCCAGCAGCGCGGCATGGCCGGTGTTCACGTCCAGCGCCGGGCTCCAGTCCGCGCGGCCGGCGGTCACCGCCTGCGCCACGTAGAGCCGGTTCTCCAGCGCGCGCGCCAGGCAGCCGACCCGCACCCGGGTGGCACCGGCGTCGGTGTCGGTGCAGCTGGGCACCAACAGCAAGTGCATGCCGGCCTCGCGCTGGGCGCGCACCGGCAACGGGAACTCGCTGTCGTAGCAGACCGCGATCCCCACCCGCACGCCGTCCAGCATCATCACGTGCAGGGCATCGCCGGGCTCGATCACCCGCGCCTGGCGCTCGAAGCCGGTCAGCTGCAGCTTGTCCTGCCACAGGTGCGCGCCGTCGGCGGTGAACAGGTCGCTGCGGTTGCGGTAGCGGCCCGGCGCGACCTCCAGCAGGAAACTGCCGGCGACGATATGCAGCTGCAGGCGCCGCGCCAGCCCCGCGAACAGGGCGATCCAGTCGCCGCGCAGCGCCTGCAGCGCGGCCAGCGAGGCGTGCAGATCGGCGTGGACCGGCGGCGGAAACACCCCCGCCAGCTCCAGCGCCAGATACTCCGGCAGCACCGCCAGGCGCGCGCCCTGCGCCTTGGCCTCGCCCAGCAGCGCCTCGATGCGCGCGGCGAAGGCGGCGAAATCGGCCGGCTTCCCGACCGTGTAGCGGCAAGCGGCGACCTTCATGCCACCTGCTCCAGCGGACGCAGCCAGAACGTCAGCGCATGCCCGGTCTCGCCCACGCCGACTTCGTTCCAGTGCAGGTGCATGGCCATGCCCGGCTGGCGCACGTAGCCGCGCTTGGCCCAGAACGCCTCGTTGCCGCGGTGTCCGGGCGGCCGCCGCGGATCGCCCGGATCCCGATCCACCGCCGCGAACGCGGTCCAGTCGAACCCGCCGAGCGCGCGCGCATGCGCCTCGCGCGCGTCGAAGAACGCATGCCCGAGGCCGCGCCCGCGGTAGGCCGGCAGCAGCACCGATTCGCCGCAGTAGAACACCCGCGCCACGTCCATTCCGCGCGCCTTGAACGGCGCCTGGAACTCGGCGCCGTCCTCCGCCAGCGGCAGGCCGGTGCTGGCGCCGACCACGTGCTCGCCGTCCACGGCCAGCACCACCACGCTGCGCGGACAGTCGGCGTAGGCGCGCAGGTACTCGCGCTCGTAGCCGACGTCGCCGTCGTAGAGGTAGGGCCAGTCGCGGAATACCGCGATCCGCAGCGCGGCGATCGCGTCCAGGTGCGGCACGATGGCCGCGCCGGCCAGGGTATGCAGGGTGATCGCAGCGGACATCCGCAGATTGTAGCGATGCGCGATGCGACAATGCCGGGATGAACTACCGCCACGCCTTCCACGCCGGCAACCACGCCGATGTGCTCAAGCACGTCGTGCTGCTGGCGCTGTGCGATGCCCTGACCGCCAAGCCCTCGCCCTGCTTCGCGCTGGACACCCACGCCGGGCGCGGCCTGTACAGGCTGGATGGCGAGGCCGCGCAGAAGACCGGCGAGGCGCAGGACGGCATCGCCCGCCTGCAGGCGCAGGCCCCGCGCGACCCCGCGGTGCAGCGCTACCTGGCGGCGGTGCGCGCCTGCCGGGCCCGGCACGGCGCGCAGGCCTATCCCGGTTCGCCCTGGCTGCTGGCGCATGCGCTGCGCGCCGGCGACCGCATCGCCGCCTGCGAGCTGCATCCGGAGGAGGCGCACGTGCTGCGCGCGCAGTTCGCCGGCGACACCCGAATCGCCGTGCACGCACGCGACGGCTACGCGGCGCTCAAGGCGCTGCTGCCGCCGAAGCACGGCGCCACCCGGTTCGCGCGCGGACTGGTGCTGATCGACCCGCCCTTCGAGGCGCAGCTGGCCGAGTTCGACACCGCCCTGGCCGCGCTGGGCGAGGGCCTGGCGCGCTGGCCGCAGGGCACCTTCGCGCTGTGGTATCCGATCAAGCAGGGCCGCGCGCTGCATCCGTTCCGGCGCGCCGCCGCCAAGCTGCCCGCCAAGTCCGCGCTGCTGCTGGAGCTACTGGTGCGGCCGGACGACTCGCCGCTGCGGATGAACGGCAGCGGCCTGCTGATCCTCAATGCGCCGTGGCAATTCGACGACGCGATGCGCCCCACCCTGGACGCCCTGCGCCGGGCGCTGGGCGAGCCCGGCGCCAGCGCGCGGGTGGAGTGGCTGCACGCACCGGCCTGAGCCGCCCGGCCACCGGCCGGCATGCGAGACTTCCGCCCCTGTGCCTCGCGGATCTGCCCATGCCTTCCAGTTTCTTCGCCCTGTTCGACGACATCGCCAGCCTGCTGGACGACATCGCCGCCATGACCAAGGTGGCCGGCGGCAAGACCGCCGGCGTGCTGGGCGACGACCTGGCCCTCAACGCGCAACAGGTCACCGGCATCCGCGCCGAGCGCGAGCTGCCGGTGGTGTGGGCGGTGGCCAAGGGCTCGCTGCTGAACAAGGCGATCCTG
>CAYYAT010000175.1:0-4495 GCA_964469595.1 uncultured Thermomonas sp. | reverse complement strand
TCGGCGCGCTGCACGGTCTTGAGCAGCTCGCGGGTGTTGGCGTCGTACTCGATCGCGACGATCGCGGTCTTGACGATCGTCAGCCCGCGCTCGGACTTCCACTGGTAGCCGGCCTCCACCGCCTCGGCCAGGCTCTGCGCGAAGCCCACCGAATCCTGCTGGATGCGGGTGATGCGGTTGCCCTTGGCCGGGTCGTTGGTATAGCGGCTGAAGGCCGGGGCCAGCGAGCCCACCACCTCGTTGAACAGCTGCGCGGCGGCGGCGTTGTCGAGGTCGGTGAAATCGAACACGCGGCCCGGCTGCAGGTAGCTGGCCGGCACGAAGTTCTTCACGAACAGGATCGGATCGACGATCTTCAGTGTGTAGGAGCCGCGGGTGATGGCGCCCACCTGGGTGCCCAGGAAGCCGTCGTCCCAGTAGATCTCGGACTGGGTGCCGAAGCGGTTGTCGGGCAGCTCCTTCAGCGAGACGAAGAACGCCAGCTGCTGGCTGCCGGGGATGCCGCCGAACTTGAAGCGCTCCCAGCTCTGCAGCACCAGCGAATCGAGCAGGCCGTCGCCGGCGAAGATCGACTTCGACTGCAAATCGTCCGAGCGCCATTCGTAGCCGCCGGGTTCGGCCGCTAGCGCGGTGATCTTGCCGTCCTGCATCAGCAGCAGGCCGTAGCCCTCCGGCACCACGATCTTGGAGCCGTTGCTGATGATGTTGGCCGAGCCGTGCACGTTGGAACCGCGCCCGGCATTGGTGCCGCGCGGCACCGCGGCGAACAGCGCGGCGGTCGGCGCCAGGCCGTCGGGAATGGTGAGGAAGTCCTTCCACTGGTCGCCGAGCATGCCGCCGACCGCGCCTTTCACCGCCTGAATCAGACCCATGGACGTACTCCAATGCTTGAGACCGGATGGCCGGCCGGAAGGATACCGCCTGCGGGCGACCCGCGAAGGTCACAGCTGTCACCCCGCAGGCATGACGCAGGCAGCAAACGGCAATCGCGCCAACGGGCGGCCAGCGCGGGCCGCGCCGGAGTCGGGGTGCGGCGCGGTCTTAGGAAAGATTTAGGAAACCCTTAGCCATCATTTAGCAACGAACTCCGCGTCGGGCCGGTAGCGTGCATCGCGTTGCCATCCCGTCGGCGTTGCCGCCGCGGCGGCCCGTCCATCCACCCCCATTCCGGAGTTCCGTTTCATGCAGATGCAGTCCCGCTACAACATCTACGAAGTCATCCACAAGGCGCTGCGCGCGCGCCTGTCCCGCACCCTGGTGGCGATCGGCCAGGTGGACGTGGACGATCCCGCCAGCCTGCGCGAGCTGGAGGCCGAGGTGAACACCACGCTGGCGATGATGCACGGCCACCTGACGGCCGAGAACGCCTTCATCCATCCGGCGATGGAGGCGCGGGTGCCGGGGTCGGCCCTCCGCATCGCCGAGGAGCACGTGCACCACGAGGAGGACATCCAGCTGCTGCGCGAGGCCTGTGCGGCGCTGCTGGCGGCCGCGCCGGACCTGCGCCAGGGCCTGGCCGATCGCCTGTACGTGCTGTTCGACCTGTTCGTGCAGGACAACTTCACCCACATGCGCCACGAGGAGGAGCACCACAACGCGGTGCTGTGGTCGGCCTACGACGATGCCGAGATCGTGGCGATCGAGCAGGCGCTGGTGGGGGCCCTGCCGCCCGAGAAGAAGGCGCTGTACCTGCATGCGATGTTGCCGGCGGTGCCCACCCGCGATCGCGCCAGGCTGCTGGGCGGCCTGCGCCAGAGCGTTCCGGCGGAGGCATTCGACGGCCTGTATGCCTCGCTGCGCACGCTGCTGGATGCCCGCGCGCAGCGCCGATTGGCGGAAGCAATCGGGATCTCTGCGCCCGCGACCATCGCCGCCTGAGCGTGCCTGCCGCGCGCGCCGGCGCTCAGGTCAGGCGATCTCGACCAGCGTCACCGGCCGCCCGACCTGCAGCCGCAGCCGCCCGCGGCCGGTTTTTTCCAGCCGCAGGCTGCCACCGCGTTCGGCCAGCCGCTTGCCCAGCAGGATGAGCCTTGCTTCCAGATTGTCGGTGATGTCGGGCAGGCCGATCGCCGGGTCGCGGCGCAGCTCGCGGTTGCTGAAGTCGACCCGGCCTTCCGCGGTGTAGGCCTGCAGCAGGCGCCACAGGATGGCGCCTGCAACACCCTTGATCAGGTAGTCGTCGTCGAGGAACAGGCTGTTGTCACGCACATAGCGGCGCACCTGCAGCGGCGCGACGTCGCTGGCGCGCGCCGGGGCCCGCGCCGGCGCCGGCGCCTCGTCCTCGGCGTCGGCGCAGTCCTCCAGCGCGCGGATCGCCCAGGCCAGGGTGCCGGCGAGGGAGCACAGCGCGTCCTCGTCATCGTGGTTGAACCGCGCTTCCTCCGGGCTTTCCACGTACACCAGGCCGGTCGCCTGCTCGCCCAGCAGGATCGGCACTGCGAGCTGGCTGCCGGGCTCGGCCAGGCCAGGGAATGGGATGGCCGTCTCCAGCGGCTCGGCCAGCCCACGCGCCAGCGCGCTGTCGCGTACCGCGCGCCCATAGGCATAGTCGGCGGCACTGTAGTTGATGCGGATGGGCACGCCCTGCTGGGCGGCGACGCCGATGACGCCTGCGCCATCGGGGATTTCCGAGCCCACGCCCGAAGCGTGGTACCCGCGGCTGGCGACCACGAACAGGCGACCCCGGCCGCCGTCGCGCAGCACCACCATAGCGTGATGGATGTCGAACCGGGTATACAGCGCCTCCAGCAGCACTTAGAATAGCTCGGACATCGTCTCCGCGCGGGCGATCCGGCGACAGGTTTCGCGCACCAGCGGCAGCAGGCGCTTGTGGCGCGGGGGCGTCAGCGTGGTCTCGCCCACGGCCTCCACTGCCTCGACCTGGTACACATCGCTGCCGCGCAGGTGGAATACCCCGCTCATGCCGGAGTGCGAAGCAATTCCGGCCAGCCGCGCCTTCATGGTCTCGAACAGCGGGCCTTCGCTTTCGGTGCGTAGGTAGCGCAGGTGCAAGCGGTAGCGCGCACCGCTCTCCGGGTTGATGACGAACGCGGTGGCCTGTGGATTCGCCAGCACGTTCTGGCGTGTCTTGTTGAAGAACTGGAACGACAGCGCCACGTGCCGTGCGTCCACCAGGTGGATGTGCGAGACGTAGCTGATGTTGGGCGTGCCGTCCGCCGCGCAGGTGGCGACCACCGCCGGGATGCCGCCTTCCATGCATTCGCGGATGGCGAACAGGTCGATGCTCACGGGCCGGCTCCCAGGCGCTGCCCGGCCTGTGGGCCCGGGGTCTGCTCGAAGCCTTCGTGGGGGTGGCAGACGATGGCGATGCGGTCAGCCGGGGGGGCATGCAGGATTGCCAGCGGGATCGCCTCCGGATAGCCGTAGTCGACGATGATCGCCGCGAATGCCTGGATGTAGGCGTCCACCGCCGGGTGGTCGTCGGCATCCAGCGCCTGCACCCGCGCATCCTTCGCCTTCACCTGCAGGGTGCGGTGGCTGACGATGTTCGAGAACACCACGGCGACCTGGCCGGTGGCGGCCACGTCGTCCACCAGGGTGCCGGCCAGCGCGGCATTCACGAATATCCGCACTTCGCCATCCGACGACACCCGGCAGCCAATGCCTCGCGTCACCGATGGCTGCAGCTGCGCGTTGCGTGCGCCCAGGCTCATCGACACCGCTGACTGCATGAACGCGGTGCGGTCGGCATCTAGCCAGTCGGGCGCGGAATGTGGCACGCGGGCCGTCCGGTGGTGGGTGGAGCGGGAATCATAACGGCTGCCTGTGCATGGCCGGTCGCGGATATCGCCATCGCTGTCGCAGGCCGCGCCGCCTTGCCCGGGGAGTCAGCGCCAGGCCACCACGATGTTGCGATGGTCGGGGTCGCGCAGCAGGCGCAGCGGCCGTAGCGCGAGCACCAGGTCCTTGATCGCGAACCCCAGCGCCAGCACCGCGCCCACCAGCAGGCTCCAGCCCCAGGCCGGCAGCGCGATGCGCCATGAAAGGCCGCTGCCGAGCAGGACCAGCCCGGCCAGCACGCCGCTGCTGCCGAGGGTGGATTCCAGGCACAGGCAGGCCATCCGTCGCGGTGCCGGCGGAGGCGCGCGGCGGTCGCGCCACAGCAGCCACAGGTCGCGCAGCAGGCCCTGCAGCAGCAACAGCATCGCGCTGGCGAGCAACAGGGTGCCGAACCCGGGCGTGGCCGGCAGGCGCGTACCCAGCGCCCAGGCCGCGGCAGCGGCGGCCGGGATCAGCGCGAGTTCGAAGCGTTCGGCGCGGGTCATGCCCGGCAGTACGTAAGCCATGGGTATCGGGATGCAGCCGCGTGCAGGCAGGGCGTCAGGGATTGCAGCGATCGCAGTGGGCGGGGTCGGCCAGCATCCGCCGTACCGGGCGCAGCGTTTCGTGGCCGCAGTGGCGGCAGTGCTGGCGATGGCCGCGTGCCTGCGCGGTCGGGGCCAGGCACCAGGCGCAGGGCAGCCCGCGCACCGGC
>CAYYAT010000174.1:0-4502 GCA_964469595.1 uncultured Thermomonas sp. | reverse complement strand
GCGCGGCCTGGTGCCAGCGCGGGCCGTATTCGCCGCCGCCGCGGATGTTGGCCAGCACGTACACCCCGCCCTTCTCCAGCCAGCCCTTGCCGATCGCGCCGGAATAGGTCGGCGTCATCGAGATCTCGAAGCCGCCGTAGCCGTACAGCAGGGTCGGCGCCTGGCCGTCGAACTTCAGGTCCTTCGGCCGCACCAGGAAGTACGGGACCTTGGTGCCGTCCTGGCTGGTGGCGAAGTGCTGCTCGATCACGTCCTTCGATCCGTCGAAGAAGGCGGGATTGGACTTCAGCACCTCGGGCGCCTTGCCGACCTCGGCCAGCGAGAGCGTGGTGGGGGTGAGGAAGTCGGTGACGGTCAGCCACACCGCATTGCTCGCGTCGGGATCGACCGCGGCCACTGCAACCGTGCCCATCGCCGGCGCGCCGACGAAGGCCGAAGCCGTCCATCCGGCCTTGCCGGGCGTCAACACCGACAGGCGGTTCTTGACGTCCTCCATCACGTTGAGGATCAGATGGTCCTTGGTCCACGTGTAGCCGGCCAGCGCGGCCTTGTCGGTCGGTTCGAACAGCGCGCTGAAGTCGCGCTTGCCGGCCATGAAGTCATCGAAGCGGGTGGCGATCAGCGCGCCTGCCGGATAGGTCTTGCCACCGGCGGTGTAGGGCTCGCGCAGCTCCAGCAGCAGCCAGTCCTTGTGCACGCTCTTCTGCGCGCTGTTGGGCGCGTCGATCTTGTGCAGGCTGCCGTCCTCGTTCCGCAGGTACAGCTCGTCGTTGTAGAAGGCTAGGGTGCGGCTGACGAAATCGCGCTGGTAGCCGGGGGTGCGGTCGCGCAGGGCCGCGATGTACATGTCGTCCGGCTTGCCCTCGTACACGATGCTGGCCGCCGCCAGCGGGGTGCCGCGCCGCCACTGCTTGACGATCCGCGGATAGCCGGAGCTGGTGAGGCTGCCGGGGCCGAAGTCGGTGTACACGTACACGGTGTCTTCGTCGATCCAGGCCAGCCCGCCCTTGGCCTCCGGGCGGAAGAAGCCGTCCTTCACGAACTGCTTGGTGGTGAGGTCGAACTCGCGGGTGACGTCGGCATCCGAGCCGCCGGGCGAGAGTGCGACCAGGCAGCGCTCGTACTTCGGACGCAGGCAGTCGGCGCCGTGCCAGACCCACTGGGTGCCTTCGGCGGCGTTCAGCGCGTCGAGGTCGAGCACTGTCTCCCAGCGTGGCGCGGGCTTGCGGTATTCCTCCAGGGTGGTGCGCCGCCACAGGCCGCGCGGATGCTCGGCGTCCTTCCAGAAGTTGTAGTAGTAGGCGCCGATCTTCTCGACGCCGGGGATCTTGGCGTCGGAATCGAGGATCGCGCGGATCTGCCCCTCCAGCACCTTGAACGCGGGGGTGCCGGCGATCTCGGCTTCGGTACGGGCGTTGCGCGCGCGCACCCAGTCCAGCGCCTTCTCGCCCTGCACCTCCTCCAGCCAGGCGTAGGGGTCGCCGTCGGGCGCGTTCTGGGCGGGGACGGCGCCGGCAAGGGCGAGGCCGGCGATCAGGGCGGCGTGGGGCAGCTGGGACATGGCGGGCTCCGGGGGATCGTGGAGCCGGAACGCTAGCACAGGCCCACGTGGCCGCCGATGGACGAAGGTCAGGCCCGGCGCGCCACCCGCCGCGCCTGTGCGCGCCGCCGCCGCGGCAGGCGCGGCACGCGCGCCGGCAGCGGGAACCGGCGCAGGCTCCACCAGGCCGCCAGCGGCATCCCCACCAGCCACAGCGGGTGCCAGCCGAACAGGGCGCTGCTGCCGCGCGCGGCGGGCACCAGCAGGACCGCCAGCGTGCCGAGGATGACCAGGTGGCGCAGGCAGGTATCGAGATCGCGGTGGGTCATGGTGGTGGCTCCGTTCGGGATGGCCGCAGCCTGCAGCCGGTCCATCTCACGGATTGCGACCACCTGCCGCTGCTCAGAATCCGGCCGCCGCCAGCGCTTTCTCCGCCTCGCGGCGGCCGATCTCGATCAGCTCGGAGGCGCGCCAGAACTCATAGAACAGGCAGGCATCGCGCGGGATCTGGATCAGCAGATCGGGCGGATCCAGCGCCAGCTGCACGCGCGAGATGCGCCCCTGCATCGTGTCCAGTGCGCGCGCCACGACGTCGGCCAGGCCCAGTTGTTGTTGGCGTGTGTTGGCACGGCGGCCTTCGCCAAGCCGCATTTCCAGCCAGCGGCTGAGCAGTCCCGACTCGGGTTCGGCCCGCGTGGGCGCGGCTTCTTCGTAGTCAGGCCGCTCCGGGCGCACCGGCGGAAAGCCGTTGAGATCGACTGCGATCACCCTCCGCGAACCGAACAGGCGCGCCGCAGTGATCGGCAGCGGCGACAGCAGCCCGCCATCCACCAGCGCCATTTCGCCCATCATCAGCGGGGTGAAGATGCCGGGGATCGCAAACGAGGCGCGCAGTGCGTCCCAGAGATCGCCCTGGCGCAGCCACACCTCGCGCTGCCGGTGCAGATCCACCGCGACCGCGGTGAAATCGATCGGCAGGTCCTCGATCCGCGGTTCACCAATCAAGCCGCGCAGGGTTTGCACTAGGCGGCTACCGGTGAACATCGCCGGCCGGCCGAGGCCGGGATCGAGCAGGCGCAGCATTTCGTTACGCGACGTGCGGCACATCCAGTCGCGCAACAGTTCCAGCTTGCCGGCGGCGAATGCTCCGCCGACCAGCGCGCCGCTCGAGGTGCCCGCCACGGCCTCCACCTGGAGACCGCGTGCCTGCAGCACCTCGATCACGCCGATATGGGCCAGTCCGCGCGCACCGCCGCCACCCAGAGCCAGGGTGAGCGCGGTCGCAGCGGGGCCGGAGGGCGCGGGAGCCGGTGCGGGATCGTTCATGCCTCGTCCTGATGGTTCGAGAGCGCCAGCTGCAGGTGCGCGCGCAGCTGTTCGCGCAGGGCGCGCGGCTCCACGATTTCGGCGTCGGCGCCGTACTGCAGCACGTCCATCAGCAGCTCGCGCGGCACCGAATACGGCAGCTTCAGTTCATAGCGCCCGTCCGCCAGGAAGCGGCCCTGCTGCTGCGAATGCCAGCGCTCGTCCGCCACCCAGCGCGCAGCCTTGGCCGAGAAGCGGATGGTGGCCCAGCCTTTGGGCGGGCCGGAAAAGATGCCGTAGCCGGCGGCCAGGTGCGCATCCAGGGTCGCTTCGTCCACGTCGCGCGCGGCCCCGTCGAGCAGGCGCGGGCTGGCGATGCGGTCGATCGAGAAGCTGCGCAGGGCGTCGCGGTCCTCGTCCCAGGCGTCGAGGTACCAGTTGTCGCGGTAGTGGGTGAGGCGCTGCGGGCTGGCCCGCCGCCGGGTCGTTTCGTCGGTGGTGCGCGCGCGGTAGTCGAACGCCAGCTGGCGCCGGTCCAGCACCGCCGAGGCGACGATCCGGAACACGTGCTCGTCCATCCGGCGGCCGCGGTGGGGGATCACCCGCACCCGCTCCAGCGGCCAGCGCTTGCCGCCGGACTGCGCCTCCAGCAGCTTCTCCACCCGCTGCTGCAGCGGCGCCAGCGCCGACGACAGCATGCCGCCGCTGCTGCGCGCCAGCAGCTGCTGCGCGGCCAGCAGCGCGTGCAGCTCCTCCGAGCTCAGCCACAGGCCCGGCAGCTCGAAGCGCTCGGCTTCGGTCTTGTCGTAGTGGAAGCCGGCCTCGCCGTCGCCCACCACCGGCGCCATCAGGGCATCGCGCAGGAAGGCGATGTCGCGGTACACGGTGGCGCGCGAGCAGCCCAGCTCGTCCTGCAGGTGGGCCACGGTCACCGGCCGGCGCGCGGCGCGCAGGCTGCGGTCGAGGGCGATGATGCGTTCGTAGCGGTCCATCCCCGGATTATGCGGCAGCCGCGCGTGTGCCCGGCGTCCACGCCGCGCGTTCATCGGCAGGCGGCGCCGGATTCGCTAGACTCCCCCGAGCCCCTCCCGAACCCGCCGCCGATGCTGCCCCTGCTGTGGCTGGTGTTCAGCGCACCGCCGACCGCCCTCGCCGTTCCCCCGTTGCCGGTGCTGCAGCCGGAGGTGGCGCAGCGGCTGCTGGATCCGCCGCGCTGCCTGGCCGCGCGCTGCGCCCACGGGGAATGGGTGGTGGAGGCGATGCCGGCGATTCCGCCGGGCCAGCGCCGGGTCGGGCCGGACGACCTGCCCGGCGGTGGTGGCCGCCTGCGCGTGCCCGGCGCCAACCGCGACTGGGTGAAGGCGCAGGGCAGCAATGCGCGGGTGGGCATGCAGTACGGCCTGCAGGCGCTGCAGACCCGCGACACCAGCGTGAAGCTGTCGCTGGACACCGGCTACCGCCTGAAGCCCTATGCCGACGACGGCATCGCCGGCACCGGCCCGATCGTGCGCGGCCAGCTGGAATGGAACCAGGCGCTGGGGCGCTACGCGCGGCTGTCGCAGGTGACCCGGCTGGAAACCGGCCAGCACGGCGCGTTCCTGCGCAACAGCCTGCTGCTGAACGTGCAGCTGCAGCCGGCGCTGACCCTGAGTTCCGG
>CAYYAT010000173.1:0-4540 GCA_964469595.1 uncultured Thermomonas sp. | reverse complement strand
CATGAAGCGCTACAGCCACCTGCTGGCCGGCGCCTCGTGGATGGCCGAATACGGCGATCCCGACACCGCGGACTGGGAGTTCATCCGGACCTTCAGCCCCTACCACCTGTTCGACCCGGCGCGCATGTACCCGCCGACGCTGCTGCTGACCTCGACCAAGGACGACCGGGTGCCCCCGGGGCACGCGCGCAAGATGATGGCGAAGATGGAAGCGGCCGGCAAAGACGTGCACTACTACGAGAACATCGAGGGTGGCCACGGCGGCGCCGCCGACAACGCACAGGCCGCGCACATGGCCGCGCTGGCCTACACCTTCCTGTGGCGGCGGCTGGCGCGCTGAGGCGCCGGTCGCGCGCCGTCTCCGTCTCGTCCTGCATTCAAGGTTCCGCCTCGATGATGGCTCCCCCCACTGCACTGCCACCTGCCGCGCCGCAGCGCCCGCACGCGGTGACCGCGCCGTTCGGCGCCACCCGCGAGGACCCCTACTACTGGCTGCGCGACGACGCGCGCCAGGATCCCGAGGTGATCGGCTACCTGCAGGCCGAGAATGCCTACGCCGACGCCGTGCTGGCACCGCTGGCGCCGCTGCAGGAGGCGCTGTACGCCGAGGTCCCCGGGCGCACCCAGCCGGACGAGGCCAGCGTGCCGTTCCGCGAACACGGCTGGTGGTACTACGCGCGCTACGTCGCCCGCCAGGACTACCCGGTCCACGCCCGCCGCGCCGATGCGCCGGGCGTGGACGCATCGAGCATCCTGGCCGCCAACGCGGCCGGCGACTTCCAAGGTGAGCAGGTGCTGCTGGACGTGAACGCGCTCGCCGCCGGGCATGCCTATTTCAGCATCGGCAGCTACGAAGTCAGCCCGGACGGCCGCCTGCTGGCGTGGACCGAGGACACCAGCGGCCGCCGCCAGTACGTGGTCCGCCTGCGCGAGATCGCCAGCGGCAAGATGCTGGCGGAGGCGATCGCCGGGGTCGCGCCGGAGCTGGTCTGGGCCGCCGACTCGCGCACCCTGCTCTACATCGAGAACGACCCCGAGACCCTGCTCACGGTGCGGGTGAAGGCGCACGTGGCCGGTAGCGACCCGGCCGGCGATGCGGTGCTGCACGAGGAGGAGGACGACAGCTACTACCTCGGCATCGACCGCAGCCGCGACGAGCGCTACCTCTTGATCCACGCCAGCAGCACGGTGTCCGACGAGGTGCGCTACGCACCGGCCGACGCCCCGCATGCGTTCGCCGTGCTCGCCGCGCGCGAGCGGGGGCTGGAATACGACGCCGACCACCACGACGGGCGCTGGGTGATCCGCACCAATGCCGACGGCGCCACCAACTTCAAGCTGGTCACCGCCGCCGATGGCGCGACCGCGCGCAGCCAGTGGCGCGACTGGATCGCGCACGATCCGCAGGTCTTCATCGAGGGCTTCGAGCTGTTTGACGGCTTCACCGCGATCGCCGAACGCAGTGGCGGCCTCGAGCGCCTGCGCCTCCTGCACGCGGACGGACGCGAGGCCTACATCGCCGCCGACGAGCCGGCCTATTCGATGGGGCTGGACGTCAACAGCGAGCCGGACAGCGCGTGGCTGCGCTACGGCTACACCTCGCTCACCACCCCGGCCACGGTGTACGAGACGAACGTGCGCACCGGCGAGCGCCGCCTGCTCAAGCGCCAGCCGGTGCCGGGCTACGACCCGGCGCAGTACGTCACCGAGCGCCTGTGGGCGGACGCGCGCGACGGCACCCGCATCCCGGTCTCGGTGGTGTACCGCAAGGATTTCCGCAAGGACGGCCGCGGCGCGCTGCTGCAATACGGCTACGGCAGCTACGGGCTGTCGATGGACCCGGCGTTCTCGCTGACCGTGGTCAGCCTGCTCGACCGCGGCATGGCCTATGCCATCGCCCACATCCGCGGCGGCCAGGAACTGGGCCGGCAGTGGTACGAGAACGGCAAGCTGCTGAACAAGCAGAACACCTTCACCGACTTCATCGACGTCACCGATTTTTTGGTGCAACAGGGGTATGCCGCGCCCGACCGGGTGGCCGCCTACGGCGGCAGCGCCGGCGGGCTGCTGATGGGCGCGATCGCGAACATGGCGCCGGAGAAGTACCGGGTGATCCTGTCGCAGGTGCCGTTCGTGGACGTGGTGACGACCATGCTCGACCCCAGCATCCCGCTGACCACCAACGAGTACGACGAGTGGGGCAACCCGGAGCAGCCGGAGTACTACCAGTACATGCTGGGCTATTCCCCCTACGACAACCTGCGCGCGCAGGCCTACCCGGCGATGTTCGTCGGCACCGGGCTGTGGGACTCGCAGGTGCAGTACTGGGAACCGGCCAAGTACGTGGCGCGGCTGCGCACGCTGGACACTTCCGGGCGGCCGCTGGTGTTCCGCACCAATATGGACGCCGGCCACGGCGGCAAGTCCGGGCGCTTCCGCCGCTACCGCGAGCAGGCCGAGATGTACGCCTTCCTGCTGGAGCAGTTGGATGTGGCCGCCGCAGGGTGATGCCGGGGCCGGCCGGTGACGCGCTGGCTGTGGGCGCTGCTGGCATGGACCAGCCTGCTGCTGGGCATCCTCGGCGCGCTGCTGCCGGTGATGCCGACGGTGCCGTTCATCCTGCTGTCGGCGTTCGCCGCCGCGCGCGGCTCGCAGCGCCTGCGCGCGTGGCTGCTGCGGCATCCGCAGTTCGGCCGCGCGATCCTGGACTGGGAGCGCGACGGCACCGTGAGCCGGCGCGCCAAGTGGCTGGCCACGGTGATGATGGCGGCCTCCGGCATCGGGGTCTGGTTCACCGCGCCGCGGCCGTGGATGGCGGCGACGGTGGACGTGGTGATGGCGCTGGTGCTGCTCTGGCTGTGGCGGCGCCCGGAGCCGCGACAGCCGCACGCGCGCTGAGTACACTGCAGACATGATCCGACGCTTCGCTCTGCTCCTGCTCGCCTCCTGCCTGCTCGCTGGCTGCGGCAACAAGGGGGCGCTGGTGCTGCCGGACAAACCGGCATCGCCATCCCCCGACGCAGCTCCCGCAAGCGGCTGAGTGCGACCGCCATGCATTTCTGGAAGATGCACGGCGCCGGCAACGACTTCGTCGTGCTGGATCTGCGCGACGGCCGCGCCCCGCCTTCGCCCGATGAATGCGCGCGGATCGCCGACCGTCACTTCGGCATCGGCTGCGACCAGCTGCTGACGATCGAACCGGCGCGCACGCCGCAGGCGGTAGCCTCCTATCGCATCTGGAATGCGGATGGCAGCGTGGCCGGCCAGTGTGGCAACGGCGCGCGCTGTGTCGCGGCCTGGCTGGTGCGTGCGGGCGCGGCGCCGGCGCAGGGCTCGTTCACGATCGCCAGCCCGGCCGGCCTGCATCCGGTGCAGCGCGACACCGCCGGCGACTTCGTGATCGACATGGGCGCGCCGCGCTTTTCCCCGGCGGACATCCCGCTACGCGGCTTTACACAGGCGCAGGCGACCTATCCGCTGCAGATGGACGGCCACACGCTTGCTGTCGGCGCCGTTTCGATGGGCAACCCGCATGCGCTGCTGGAAGTGGACGCGGTGGACCGCGCGGACGTCGCCGGCATCGGCGCCGCCCTGCAGCGACACCCGGCGTTTCCGCAGTCGGTCAACGTCGGCTTCGCCCAGGTGCTGGCGCCCGACCACATCCGCCTGCGGGTGTACGAACGCGGCGCTGGCGAAACCCTGGCCTGCGGCAGCGGCGCCTGCGCCGCGGTGGCGATCCTGGAGCGTCGTGGCCGCGTGCGCGCGGCCGACGGCGTGACGGTCGCGCTGCCGGGCGGGGAGCTGCACATCCGGCAACGCGCCGACGGCCACCTGTGGATGGCCGGCCCGGCCGCATTCGTATTCGAAGGAGACTGGTCGTGAGCAATGAGTTCGACGGCATCACCGAAAAGCTGGGCGCGCACGAGGTGGCGGCCTGGCTGCGCCGGCATCCCACCTTCCTGCAGCAGTTCCCGGACCTGGCGCTGGCGCTGGTGGTGCCGCGCGACAGCGGCCCGGCGGCGTCGCTGGCCAGCTACCAGCTGGAGATCCTGCGCGACAAGAACCGCGAGCTGACCCGCCGCCTGCACGAGCTGTTCGCCAATGCGCAGGAAAACGAACGGCTGGCGGTGCGCACCCACCAGCTGACGCTGGCGCTGCTCAAGCAGCGCACCGCCGCCGACACCCTGCGCGCGCTGGTGGCGACCCTGCGCGAGGACTTCCAGAGCGACCTGGTGCGGATCGTCGCGTTCCGTCCGGTGGCGGGGCTGGAGGACGCCGACTGGCTGCAGGTGATCGCCGAGGACGATCCGCGCCTGGCCGGCTTCCGCGACCTGCTGGCCAGCGGCGATCCGGTCTGCGGCCGCCTGCAGCCGGACAAGCACGCGCTGCTGTACGGCGCGCGCGCGGGCGAGGTGCAGAGTTCGGTGCTGCTGTCGCTGCGCGGGGTCGCGCTGGTGGCGGTGGGCAGCTTCGATCCCAACCGCTTCTTCCCGGGCATGGGCACGCTGTTCCTGCGCATGATGGGCGAGGCGCTGGCGAC
>CAYYAT010000172.1:0-4561 GCA_964469595.1 uncultured Thermomonas sp. | reverse complement strand
CGTCGGTGAACTTGCGGCCGATCAGGCGCTTCACCGCGTAGAAGGTGTTCTTCGGGTTGGTGACCGCCTGGCGCTTGGCCGAGGCGCCCACCAGCACTTCGCCGTCCTTGGTCCAGGCGACGATCGAGGGCGTGGTGCGGTCGCCCTCGCTGTTCTCGATGACGCGGGCCTTGCCGCCTTCCATGATGGCGACGCAGGAATTGGTGGTACCCAGGTCGATGCCGATGATCTTGCCCATGGTGGTGTCCTCTTGGAATGCTCGAATGTCGATGTCGGGGGCGCGCTGCGCCGATGGTTGCTATCTGGGGGTGCCGGCGACGCCTTCAAGGGCCGCGCGGCGGGACGTTCAGTCGTTCCTGGCCACGATCACCAGCGCCGGGCGCAGCAGCCGGCCGTTGAGCCGGTAGCCCTTCTGGAACACGTTGATGACATGCCCGGGCGCGACGCCCTCGGCCTCGCCCTGGCTGATCGCCTGGTGGTGCTCGGGATCGAACGGCTGCCCGGTCGGGTCCAGCACTTCCATGCCGTTGTCGGCAGCCACCTTCAATAGCTGCTTGTAGGTCAGCTCCATGCCCTGGCGCAGCGCACCGGCCTCGGCGCCGGCCGCGGCCAGGCCGGCGTCCAGGCTGTCGAAGACCGGCAGCAGGTCGCTCAGCAGGCGCTCGTTGGCGAACTTGCGGGCCATCTCGATGTCGCGCGCCAGCCGCTTGCGCTGGTTCTCCAGGTCGGCGCGTTCGATCAGCGACTGCGCCTTGAGCTGCTCGACCTCGGCACGCAACGCCTCCAGCTCGTCATGCGGCTCCGCCGTGGCGGTGGTGGCGTTCGCGTCCTGGGTCGCGTCCTGCGTGGGGTTCTGGGTCGGGTCGTTGCTCATGTGCACGGTTCACTGTCGCGGCGGGCTGCCGCACCAAACCGCGCTATGGGGCCTTACGGGTCGGGATTCAAGGCGGCCCCGAGCACTGCGGCGGTGGCCTCCACTACCGGGATCACCCGCTCGTAGGCCATCCGGCTGGGGCCGATCACCCCCAGCACGCCCAGCACCTGGCCGTCGCGGCCGTAGGGCGCGGTCACCAGCGACATGCCCTCCAGCGGCGCCAGCCCGGTTTCCTCGCCGATGAACACCCGCATGCCGGGCGCCTTGGCGGTGCGCTCCAGCAGCTGCAGCAGCTCGCGCTTCTCCGCGAAGGCCTCGAACAAGGCGCGCAGGCGGTCCAGGTCGCCCAGCTCCTGCAGCCCCAGCAGCCGGGTCTGCCCCGCCACCACCATGTCGTCCTCGGACGCCGGCGCGAACGCCTGCTCGGCCAATTCGACGGAACTGGCCAGCAGCCGCTCCATTTCGCTGCGGGCGTCGCGCAGTTCGCGCAGCAGCGCAGTGCGGATCACCGCCAGCGGCTGCCCGGCGAAATGGGCGTTGAGGTAATTCGCGGCCTGCTCCAGTTCGGAGGGCGAGAACGCGCGCCGCACCTGCACCACCCGGTTCTGCACCTCGCCATCGGCGAACACCAGGATCGCCAGCACCCGCTGTGGGTCCAGCGCCACGAAGTCGATCTGCCGGAACGCGAAGCTCTCGCGCTTGGGCACGCTGACCATGCCGGCGAAATGGGTCATCGCCGACAGCAGCTCCGAGGTGCTGCCCAGCAGCGCCTGGGTGCCCGCCCCGGCCGGCAGCCCGCTGCGCAGGCGGCTCAGTTCCTCGGCCGCCAGCGGCTTGACCTGCAGCAGCGAATCCACGAACAGGCGGTAGCCCTGCGCCGTGGGCACCCGGCCCGCCGAACTGTGAGGCGCGGCCAGCAGCCCGGCGTCCTCCAGCGAGGCCAGGATGTTGCGGATGGTGGCCGGGCTCACGTCCAGCCCGGCATGCCGGGCCAGGGTCTGCGATCCCACCGGCTCGCCGCTGCGGATATGGCGCGCCACCAGCGTGCGCAGCAGCTGGCGCGCGCGCGGGTCCTGGCGGATGTCGTGGGGCTTGCGGGGCATGCCGCGGTTGTAAGCGCCGGCCGGCCGGCTTGCAACTGCTACCGGCCACCGACCGCCGCAGGCACAATGCCGCCCCATGCTGACCCGACTCTCGATCCGCGATTTCGCCGTGGTGGCCCAGGCCGAGCTGGAATTCGGCCCTGGCCTGACCGTGATCTCGGGCGAAACCGGCGCCGGCAAGTCGCTGCTGGTGGACGCGCTGGGCTTCCTGTCCGGCGCCCGCGGCGATGCCGGCGCGGTGCGCCACGGCGCCGAACGCGCCGAGCTGTCCGCCGAGTTCGCGCTGGACGACTGCCCGGCCGCCGTCGCCTGGCTGGCCGAGGCCGAGCTGGACGACGATCGCGCCTGCCAACTGCGGCGCACCCTGCGCGCGGACGGCGGCTCCAAGGCCTGGATCAACGGTCGCGCGGTGCCGCTGGCGCAGCTGGCCGAACTGGCCGCGCTGCTGGTGGACATCCACGGCCAGCACGCCCAGCAGGCCCTGCTGGCGCGCCCGCAGCAGACCCGCCTGCTGGACGACTTCGCCCGTCACCCCGCGCTGCTGGCCGCCGTGGCCGACAGCGCCGGGCGCTGGAAGGCACTGCAACAGGAGCGCGACGCCCTGCTCGCGCGCGGCGACGTGGGCGAACGCCAGGCCTGGCTGCAGCACCAACTGGACGAACTGCAGGCGCAGCCGCTGGAGCCGGCCGCACTGGCCGAACTCGATGCCAGCCATCGCCGCCACGCCCACGCCGCCGCGCTGATCAGCGCCTGCGACACCGCGCTGGACACACTGGGCGGCGACGACGCCCTGGGCGCGCGCCTGCAACACCTGCGCGGCGGCCTGCAGCGCGAGATCGACCACGAGCCACGGCTGGCCGACGTGGACGCCATGCTCGAGGCCGCGACGATCCAGCTGGACGAGGCGCTGGCGCTGCTGCAGCGGATCCGCGACGACCTCGACCTGGACCCGGCGGCGCTGGTGGAGATCGAACGCCAGCTGGTGCGCGTGCAGGACCTGGCGCGCAAGCACCGGGTCACGCCCGACCAGCTCGCCGCGCACCGCGACGCGCTGGCCGCCGAACTCGAATCGCTGGCCGATGCCGACGCGCGCCTGCAGCGGCTGGACCGGGACATCGCCACGGCGCTGGCCGATTGGGACACCGCCGCCGCCGCGCTGTCCGCGTCCCGCCGCCGCGCCGGCGATGCGCTGGCACGCGCGATCACCGGCCTGATGGACGCGCTGGGCATGCAGGGCGGCGGCTTCGAAGTGGCGTTGGAGGTCAATACCACCGGCACGCCCGACCCGCTGGGCGGCGAGCGCGTGGAGTTCCTGGTCTCCGCCAATCCCGGCCAGCCGCCGCGCCCGCTGCGCAAGGTCGCCTCCGGCGGCGAACTCTCGCGCATCTCGCTGGCCATCGAGGTGGCCACCCAGGGCCAGGACGCCGCCGCCACGCTGGTGTTCGACGAAGTGGATGCCGGCATCGGCGGCGCCGTCGCCGCCGCGGTGGGCGCCAAGTTGCGGGCCCTCGGCGCCAGCAAGCAGGTGCTGTGTGTCACCCACCAGCCGCAGGTCGCCGCCGCCGGCCACGCCCAGTACCGGGTCAGCAAGGCCGCGAAGGACGGCATCACCCAGTCCTCCGTGGTCGCGCTGGATGCCGCGGGCCGCGTGGACGAGATCGCCCGCATGCTCGGCGGCGCGGATGTCAGCAAGGAAGCGCGGGCGGCGGCGAAGAAGCTGCTGGAAAGCGCCTGAGCCCACGGCCCCCTGGCATCGGCCTAGAATCGGCCCATGCTCAAGATCGACACCCACGCCCACTACCTGCCGCGCGACTGGCCGGATCTCGCCACGAAATACGGCGACAACCGCTTCCCGGTGATCCACCACGGCGACGACGGCCGCCACCGGATCTACAAGGACGGCAAGTTCTTCCGCGAGATCTGGCCGAAGACCTGGGACCCGCAGATCCGCATCGAGGACTACGCCGGCTTCGGCGTGCAGGTGCAGGTACTCTCGACGGTGCCGGTGATGTTCAGCTACTGGGCGAAGGCGCACCAGGCGCTGGAGCTGCACCGCGCGCTCAACGACCACATGGCCGAGGCCTGCCGCGCCTATCCGCGGCACTACGCCGGGATCGGCACGGTGCCGCTGCAGTCGCCGCAGCTGGCCATCCGCGAACTGGAACGCTGCATGGACGAGCTGGGCCTGCAGGGCGTGCAGATCGGCAGCCACGTCGAGGCCATGAACCTGGATGCGCCGGAGCTGTTCGAGTTCTTCGAGGCGGCCAGCGAACTGGGCGCGGCGATCCTGGTGCACCCGTGGGACATGATGGGCAGCGAGTCGATGCCAAAGTACTGGCTGCCCTGGCTGGTGGGGATGCCCGCCGAGCAGGCGCGCGCCGCCTGCTGCCTGATCTTCGGTGGTGTGCTGGAGCGCCTGCCGAAGCTGCGCATCGCGCTGGCGCACGGCGGCGGCAGTTTCCCCTACACCATCGGGCGGATCGAGCACGGCTTCCACATGCGCCCGGACCTGGTGGCCACCGACAACTTCCGCAATCCGCGCGAGTACCTGAAGCGCCTCTATTTCGATTCCTGGGTGGCGGAC
>CAYYAT010000171.1:2137-4590 GCA_964469595.1 uncultured Thermomonas sp. | reverse complement strand
CTCGGCCTCCAGCAGGCCGGAGGCCTGCCGCAGCTCGTCGAAGAACAGCGCCCCATGCGCCTGCAGCGCCGCCTCCACCCGCTGCGCGCGCGAGGATGGCGGCGACTCCGGTTCCGGCTGGCCCGCGGCCAGCCGGCTCCAGCGCCCCAGCTGCGGGCGCGGCAGCAGCACCAGCGGCGCCGCCCGCACCAGCGCCTCGCCACCGGCGCGCAGCCGCGCCCAGGCAATCCGCCCGCTGCCGCACAGCGCATCCAGCCAGGCCAGGTCGTAGCCCTGCACCCGCGCCGGCAGCAGCTCGGCCTCCCACGCCAGCGCCGGCGCCTCGAACCCCTCCAGTTGCGCCAGTAACCGTGCCAGCGCCTCCGGCCCGCGCATGCGGGTGGCGCCGGAGAGGTGCTGCCAGTCGCACAAAAAACGCACGTAATCGCGCACCGCGACCGGCTCGATCTCGCGCCGCAGCCGCGCCACGGTATGCCGATGGATGCGCGCCAGCAACGTACGCTCGCACCACTGTTCGGCCTGCGCCTGCGGCGCGAAGCGGCCGCGCAGGGCGTAGCCCTCCTGCTCCAGCGCCAGCAGCGCGAGCTCCACCTCGGCCACCGATACCGCCAGTCCCACCGCCAGTTCCTGCGCGGCTGTCACCGCCAGCGCCGACAGCCGCGCGCGTACCAGCTCGCGCAGCGCCTCCTCGCGCGGCCATTCGCGCGCCAGCGCGGGCGGCAGCGCCAGTGGCGGGGTGCAGACGGCGTCTGGATGCAGCGCACGCAGCAGCGGCAAGCGCTCGGCGGCCACCCAGCGCGTGCCGGCCGCGGTCTGCACACAGCGCGCCCGCCCCTGCGCCGCCAGCGCTTCGAGCAGCGGCCGCCAGCCGCTCGCCTCCGCCTCGTGTTCCGTGAGCACGCCCAGATCGCCCAGCGCGGCGTGCAGCTCGTCGGCGCTGGCGGCCTGCGGCCAGGCATCCTCGCGCGCGGCGGCGATCGCACCTGCGTCCAGCCGGCCGAGATCGTCCATCTGCTCGGGCAGGCCGAACCTGCGCACGGCCACCGCGCGGGTGCGGCGCTCCTCCAGCGGGGCATCGTCGAGGAAGGCATACGGCCGCGCCCCGAGCACCTCGGCGGCGAACGGCGATGGCGCGGTGAGGTCGCGCGCGGTGACCTCCACCTGCCCGGCCTCCAGCGCGCGCAGCAGGGCCAGCCAGCCGTCCACGTCCATCGCCTCACGCAGGCAGTCGTCCAGGGTCTGCGCCACCAGCGGATGGTCGGGCACCTGGCGCTCGCCGACGATGTTCTCCAGGCACGCGACCTGATCGGGGAAAACCGTGGCCATCAGGTCTTCCGCCTTCATCCGCTGCAGCTGCGGCAGCACCCGGCGGCCGCCGGAAAAGCGCGGCAAGACCAGCGCCGTCGCGGCGTTCCAGCGAAAGCGCGCCGGGAACAGCGGTGCATCCAGCAACGCCTGCACCAGCACCTCGCGCGCGCTGGAGGAATGCAGATAGCCGATCACTTCAATCAGCGGGAAGCTGTGGCTGGTGGACAGCGACAGCAGGATGCAGTCCTCGGTCGCCGCCGCCTGCAGCTCGAAGTTGAACTTGCGGCAGAAGCGCTTGCGCAGGGCCAGGCCCCAGGCCTTGTTGATGCGGCTGCCGTAGGGCGAATGGATGACCAGCTGGGTGCCGCCGGATTCGTCGAAGAAGCGCTCCAGCGCGATGTGCTCGCGGGTCGGCAGCATTCCGAACCCGGCCAGCTGCGCCGCGGCGTAGCCGGCGATCTGCTGCGCCGCCTGCGGCGACAGGCCCACGTCGTCGCACAGCCAGGCCAGCGTCTGCGCTTCCCCGCCCTGCGACAAGGCCTCCTGCGCCTGCGCGCGCAGGCGCGACAGCGCGATCGACAGCTCGTCCGTGCGCCCGGGCGCCTCGCCGACCCAGAACGGGATGCTCGGCGGCTGGCCCTGCGCATCCTCGACCCGCAGCACCCCGGCCTCGACCCGCAGTACGCGGTAGCTGGCGTTGCCGAGCTGGAACACGTCGCCGCCGAGGCTCTCGATCGCGAAATCCTCGGTGACGCTGCCGATGGTGATCGCCTGCGGCTCCAGCACCACGCTGTAGTCGCCGAGGTCGGGAATGGTGCCGCCGGACTGGGTGGCGACCAGGCGCGCGCCCTTGCGCGCACGCAGCCGCCGCTGCACGGCGTCGCGGTGCAGGTAGCGCGCGCGCGGGCCGTAGCGGCTGGCGAAGCCCTCGTCCAGCATGCGCACGACCGCATCGAAGCGTTCGCGTGCAAGCTCCGCGTATGGATACGCGCTGCGCAGGCAGGCATACAGCGCATCCTCGTCCCAGTCGCGCGCGGCCACCTCGGCCACGATCTGCTGCGCCAGCACGTCCAGCGGTGCCAGCGGCATGCGCAGGGCGTCCAGCTCGCCGCGCCGCACCGCGTCCAGCAGCGCCGCGCATTCCA
>CAYYAT010000171.1:0-2037 GCA_964469595.1 uncultured Thermomonas sp. | reverse complement strand
TCCTTGGCCAGCGAGCCGTGGTGCGCGGCCACCTGCTGCTCGCCCAGCAGCTCGGCCAGATGGCGCGCGGTGCGCTCGGCCATGCGCCGGGTGTTGACGAACACCAGGGTGGTGGCGTGCGCGGTGGCCAGCTCGGCAATGCGCGCATACACCTGCGCCCACTGCGGATGCGACATCACCGGCTCCAGCGGCGTCGGCGGCAGCTCCAGCGCGAGATCGCGTGGGCGGTCGTGGCCGATGTCGATGATCACTGGCAGCGGCGCCGCCCCGGCGAGGAAGCGTGCCACCGCCTCCACCGGCTTCTGGGTGGCCGACAGCCCGATCCGCTGGGCGCGGCGACCGGTCAGCGCATCCAGCCGCGCCAGCGACAGCGCCAGATGGCTGCCGCGCTTGCTCTGCACCAGGGCGTGGATCTCGTCCACGATCACCGTGCGCACGCCGCCCAGCATCGCGCGGCCCGAGGCCGAGTTGAGCAGGATGTACAGCGACTCCGGGGTGGTCACCAGCACGTGCGGCGGATGCCGGCGCAGGGCGGCCCGCTCGCCGGCGGGGGTATCGCCGGTGCGGACGGCGGTGCGGATCGCCACCTCGGGCAGGCCCAGCCGCGCCAGCTCCCCGGCGATTCCGGCCAGCGGCGCCTCCAGGTTGAGGTGGATGTCGTTGGACAGCGCCTTCAGCGGCGAGACGTACAGCACGCAGGTGGCGTCCGGCAGCCCGTGCGCGAGGCCCTCGCGCACCAGGCCGTCCAGTGCGGCGAGGAAGCCGGTCAGAGTCTTGCCGGCGCCGGTCGGGGCTGCCACCAGCACGTCGCTGCCGGTGCGGATTGCTGGCCACGCCCGCTCCTGGGCCGGGGTTGGTGCGGTAAACGTGCGCGCGAACCACCCGGCCACCGCCGGGTGGAACGCCGCGAGCACGGGATGGACGGCCATGCGCGGATTATCCGCCGCGCCTGCGGCAGGCGCCTGAACGGGATGCACGTAGGCGATGCGCAACTGGGCGGGCATCCGCGCAGCCTGCCCGCCGGCCGTCGCAATGCCTGCGACGGCGTGCCGCTCAGCCGGCGCGGAACAGCGGCCGGTAGGCCGGGGCCACCAGCGGCAGCAGCACCTTGGCCGGCACCTCCACGGTCTGGGTGCCTTCCACGTAGGGCGCGACCTGGTAGGGCGGGAACACGAAGCGCAGCGCGCGGATGCTGCCATCGGCATTCATCACCGGCTCGAAGCGCGCGAAATGCGCGGGCTTCGGTGCGGTGCCCTCGTCGATCATGCCGCCGCGCATCTGCATCTGCTCGGCGCGCACGTCGTCGTCCAGGTGATCGTCGTCGAGATCGCGCTGCACCTGCGCCTTCAGGCGGGCGCGCACGTAGTCGGACACCGGCCCCCAGTCGGTGGGCTCCGGGATCAGCTGCTCGGCGGCCAGCATCTGCTGCCTCTGCGGCAGCCAGACGAAGCGCTGCTCCAGTGGCGCCCCATGCGCCCCGCCGAGGTAGCTGCTGCCGGTCGCGGCCACCGCCACCACCCGCGGGGTCTCCGCGACCATGCTGAAATTCAGGCTGAGGTCGTATGGCACCGCAGGCTTGCGCCCTTTCAGCTCGCCCACCGCCTGCATCAGCTGGTCCTGCACCGCCGCAGCGTAATCCTGCAGCGCGCGCGCTAGCGGCGGATAGCGCACCGCTTCCTGCGGATAGCTGATGCCGATGATGTAGGCCGGGGTGGTTTCGATCACATCTTTCAATTCCGGTGTCGCGGCCACCGCGACCGGATCCGCAGGCGCGGCCGGCGCGGAAGCCGGCGCCTCCACCTCGCGCCCGCGCTGGCAACCGCACAGAGTCGCCAGCGCCAGGCCGACGGCAAGCACGGCATGGAAAGAGGCGGGACGACGACGGCACATGGGCATGTAACGACGGGTAGGGCGGTTGGCGTGCGCGGATTCTGGCATGCCGCACCGGAATGGAAAGCCGCCGACACCGTTCCCGTGACCGCGCTCCGCGACAGGCGGGGCCGGCATCGCGGCGGTCAGTCGACCTGCATGCCCGCC
>CAYYAT010000170.1:0-4601 GCA_964469595.1 uncultured Thermomonas sp. | reverse complement strand
CTGCGTGCCGAACATGCTGGTGATGGCGCCCGCCGACGAGAACGAATGCCGGCAGATGCTCACCACCGGGTTCCGGCACGCAGGCCCGGCCGCGGTGCGCTATCCGCGCGGGACGGGGCCCGGCGTCGCCGTGCAGCCCTCGCTGGAGACGCTGCCCATCGGCAAGGCGCAGCTGCGCCGGCGCGGTTCGCGGATCGCGCTGCTGGCGTTCGGCGCGATCGTGCCCGCGGCTGAACAGGTCGGCGAGGACCTCGGCCTGACCGTGGTCAACATGCGCTTCGTCAAACCGCTGGACCGCGCGCTGATCCTCGAGCTGGCCAAGACCCACGAGGGCTTCGTCACCCTGGAGGACAACGTGGTCGCCGGCGGCGCCGGCAGCGGCGTGGCCGAGCTGCTGGCGGCCGAAGGCGTGACCCTGCCGATCCTGCACCTGGGCCTGCCCGACGCCTTCCAGCCCCCTGCCAGCCGCGAGGAGCTGCTGGCCGAGACCGGGCTGGACGCGGCCGGCATCCGCGCGGCGGTACTCAACCGCTGGCCGCAGCTGGGCACGCCGGCGGTCGCACAGGCCGCGCCGTAAGCGGCCGCCGCGCGCGGCTCACTCCTCCCCGCCGTCCTCGTCCGGGGCGATCACCGCGTAGCCCTTGGCCTGCAGCGCCGCCAGGTAGCCGTTGGCGCCGAGCAGGTCGTTCAGCGGCAGCGCGGCGAAGCTGACCGCATTCTTCTCCAGCGCCGCCTCCGCCGCCGCCAGCCACTTGGCGCGCAGCCTGGCGCGGGCATCGCCGAAGCCCAGCCGCTTGCCGATCCCGGCCTCGGTGACGGCGGCGCTGCACGCCTCCCACTGGTAGGCCGGCGGCAACGCGCGCAGCGCCGGGATGTCGCCGGTGGCCCAGGCATTGGCGCGCGCGCGCATGGCGTCGAGGTCGGTTTCGATCCGGGCCAGGGTGTTGTCGAAGCAAGCCAAATCGTCGAGCGTGGTCTTGGCCCATTCCTGCAGCAGCGGCTTGGGATCCTTGATGACGATGGTTTCCTTCACCACCGTCACCGTCGGGTGGTGGTCCTTGATCGCCTTCTCCACCACCGGCCACACCGGATCGCGGGTGTCCAGCCCGTTCTTCTTCATCGCCGCGGTGTACAGCTCCTGCGCGGCGAACAGCGGGCGGCGCTTCTCCACCCCGCCGTCGCTGCCGATGTAGCGCGCCTTCAGCCCCTGCCAGCGCACATAGGACGCGGGCGAGACCACCTCGCGCAGGGTCTTGCCGTCCGGGTTGTCACGCGCAGCCAGCAGCTTGGGCAACAGCAGCAGGCCGCGGAAGAAGCCGACGTCGGCGTCGATCTGCACTCCGCGCATGCGGATCACCTCCTGCGCGTTCGCCAGCACCCGTTGCAGCGGCACAGCCTGCCACTGCATCTTCGCCGGCAGCGGGCTCAAGGTGCCGAGCAGGTAGAGCTCGTGATCGCCCTTGCGCACGATCCACATGCCCGGCCCCGGCTGCTCGCCCTGCACCACCACCGGGGCCTCGGTGCGGATGTCGTCCGCCGGCGGCGCCTCCTGGGCGTGGATGGGGAGGGCCATGAGCCCTGACATCACCGCCCCCGCCAGTTGCAGCATCACACTCCGCATTCACGCATCTCCCGGTCGCTGAAGCCGCGAGTGTGCCGGCATCGGCGCTCCGAAGTCCCACCTGCGCCTGAATCGTGGGATGCTGGCGCCATCGCCACCGCAGGGGAGCACGCCATGGCCGTCCGCATCGTCCGCCTGGGCAGCCCGCGGGTTCCGGGCGAAGGCCTGCGCATCGGCACCGTGCGCCGTCCGCCGCGCGGGGTGCCCAAATCCGAGTATGCGCGCCGCGACTTCTACGACGTCTGGCTGCCCACCGTGGCACCCAGCCAGGAGGCGATGGACATGGCGCATGCGGCGACCACGCCGGCGCAGTGGCGGGCGTTCTTCCGCCGCTACCGCAGCGAGATGAAGCGGCCGGACGCCGCGCACGCGATCGCGCTGCTGGCCGCGCTGTCGCACACCAGCGATTTCAGCGTGGGCTGCTACTGCGAGGACGAAGCGCACTGCCATCGCCACGCGCTGCGGGAGTTGCTGCAGGCCGCCGGAGCGACGCTCGCCCGCTGAGGCCGCCTATTCCTGCGAACGCTTCACCGGCTTGGCCGCGCCGGCGGCCGCGTCCGCGATCCGCCACAGGTAGAAGCCGGCATAGCTGCGGTACGGCCCCCAGCGCTCGCCGCGCGCGGCGAGTTCCTTCGGGGTCGGCATCGCCTCCGCCTTGTCCACCGCCTGCGCGCCCTTGCGGATGCCGAGGTCGTCCACCGGCAGCACGTCGGGCCGTCCCAGCCGGAACATCAGCATCATCTCCACCGTCCAGCGCCCGATGCCGCGGATCGGCACCAGCGCGGCGACGATCTCGTCGTCGTGCATGCGCGCCATCTGGCCAAGATCCGGGATCTCGCCGGCCTGCTCGCGCCGCGCCAGGTCGCGCAGGGCCAGCAATTTGTTGCCGGAGACCCCGCAGCCGCGCAGGGTGGCGTCGTCGATCCGGGCCAGGGTATCGCAATGGAAGCGGTCGCTGCCGATCGCCGCCTCCACCCGCCCGACGATGGTCGCGGCCGCCTTGCCGCTGAGCTGCTGGTAGAGGATCGCGCGCGCCAGCGCATCCACCGGATCGAACGGCTGGCGCCAGCGCGGATCGGCGGGGATCGGACCGAGCCGACGCATCCACGCGCCCAGCCGGCGATCGCGTCGCGCCAGGTGCGCAAACGCCTGCTCGACATCGAATCCACGCGCGTAGCTGGCCATGCCCGCCCTGCTCATCCGCGCAGCCGGTCCCAGGCCTGCAGCAGCCAGCCGCCGATCAGCAGCAGGCCACCGGCCGGCGCCAGCACCGTAGGGGCGCCCAGCAGGGCCGCCGCGGCCAGGCTGCCGGCGAACAGCAGCACCCCGGTGAGCAGCAGCGCCTGGGCCCACAGCGCGCCGGCGCGCTGCGCCAGCGGCGCCAGCGCGGCCAACGCCAGTCCATGGGCGAAGCCGAAGGCCGCAGCCAGCAGCAGGCGCTCGCGCGCGGCGGGGATCGCGGCATGCATGGCATAGGCCGACAGCGCCACCGCCAGGGCGGCCAGCAGGCTGCCGGCGGCCGCCAGCCAGCGGCGGGCGGCGACGATGCGGGGAAGGGTCGCGGGAATGCGCGGCTGCATGCCGGGATTGTGCCTGTTCACCCTCTGGAAAATGCAAACGCCGCGACGATGCGCGGCGTTTGCAAGGGATCAGCGTGCTGACGGGCCGGCTTACTTGATCGGCCAGTACACGTCGAACTGGCCGTCCTGGGTGAACGCGCCGGCGACGCCGGACTTGTAGTCCTCGTAGGCGCGATCCTTCACGTCGTAGCCGTGGGTGGCCGCCCATGCGCGCAGGGCATTGCGCACACCGTCGAGCTCGGCCATGTAGCCGGTGTAGGACGCCATCACCGCCTTGCCAGCCGGAATCTGCACATACTGCACCGGACCCTGGGTGGCGACCTTGCCGACCGCGCCGCCATCCTTGCGACGCACCACCTGGGCGACGTCGAAGGTGTAGGTCTCGCGACCGAGGTCGGTGGTGACGATGCGCACCGGGCCCACCGCTTCCAAGCCGTTGGCCTCGATCACGCGCTTGATCCACTCGCTATTGGCGTTGATCGAGGACTGGATCTGCGCGTTGCCGCGCTCGACCGCGCCGGCGCTAACGAACAGCACGTCCTCGGCCGGACGGTCGACCACCTTCGGGGTGGTCATCTTGCTGTCCTTGACCGCGTAGTCCACGTTCGGCACCGAGGCCAGCATATTGGTCAGGCGCGACAGGCCCAGCTTCATGTCGTCGCCCACGTGGCGGGCCACGTACAGGCCAGCGTAGCGGCCGAGCAGGTTCCAGCCGTAGTCCACGTCGTAGGTCTGGGTGATCTCGACGTTGCGGTTGTTGCGGCCGGTGGGCTTGAGGTAGAACGCGGTGCGCTTGTTGTCGCCGCGCTCGATATTGGTGATGTCGATGGCCACCTTCTCGCGCGGCACGCTCTCGACGATCTTGTAGCTGCCGCTCCCCAGGCGCTCGTTCTTCGAGGAATAGTCCAGCTGGGCGCCCACGCCCTCCTCCGGGCCGGACAGGGTGATCTGCATTCCCGGATCGCGCAGGAACAGCGGGTTCCAGTCCTTGAAGCGGCGGAAGCTGTTCAGCGTGTCGAACACGATGGTCAGCTTGCGGTTGGTCTCGATCTTCTCCACCAGGTGGCGGGAAGACGGCAGCACCAGGCCCACCACCAGGTACAGGGTGAACACGATGGCGAGGGAAATCAGGATCTCGAGCAAGCGAGTCATTCAGGAATCTCCGGGGAAGGCCGTGGCGGCCAGCAGCCGCACAGACCTGCCATCTTAGCAAACCGGCCGCGCCCCGGGCGAGGCCGACCCGGCCCGAAACGGGACACGGCGCACCCTTCCGCGCCAGCCAGATGCGTGCCGGCGGCGATACCGCCCCGATACCGGCCCGGCGTCAGACCAACTGCAACTCGAACGCCTTCAGCACCGCCCGGGTGCGGTCGCGCACGCCGAGCTTGGACAGGATGTTG
>CAYYAT010000169.1:3618-4622 GCA_964469595.1 uncultured Thermomonas sp. | reverse complement strand
CCCGCCGCGACCTCTGGCTGTTCTGGCTGCTGGCCCTGCTGATCCTGGCCAGCGGGTTCGGCCTGCGCGACCCGTGGCCAGCCGACGAGCCGCGCTTCGCGCTCGCCGCGCGGCAGATGCTGGAAAGCGGCCAATGGCTGTTCCCGCACCGCGGCAGCGAGCTGTATTCGGACAAGCCGCCGCTGTTCATGTGGATGCAGGCCGCGCTGCTGTGGCTGACCGGCAACCTGCGCATCGCCTTCCTGCTGCCTTCGCTGCTGGCCGCGCTGGGCACCCTGTGGTGCGTGCTCGACCTCGGCCGCCGGCTGTGGACGCCGCGGGTGGGCGTGCTGGCCGGCTACGCGACCCTGCTGACCATTCAGTTCACCTTCCAGGCCAAGAAGGCCCAGATCGACCCGATGGTGGTGTTCTGGATCACCCTGTCCTGCTATGGCCTGCTGCGCCACCTGCTGCGCGGGCCGGACTGGCGGATGTGGATGCTGGGCTGGGCCGCGGCCGGGCTGGGCACCATCACCAAGGGCGTGGGCGTGCTGGCGCTGCTGATGCTGCTGCCGGCCGCGTTCGCCGCGCTGCGCGGCTGGCCGGGGGTACGCGTGCACGCGCGCGACGGCCGCTTCTGGCTCGGGCCGCTGGCCTTCCTGGTGGCCTGCGGGGTGTGGCTGGTGCCGATGCTGGTGGCCGCGCTGGGCGATGGCGGCGCCGCCTACCGCGCCTACGTGGACGACATCCTGCTGCGCCAGACCGTCACCCGCTACGCCAATTCCTGGCACCACGGGCAGCCGTGGTGGTACTTCATCGAGGTGGCGCTGACCACCTGGCTGCCGACCGTGCTGGCGCTGCCGTGGGCGATCCCGGCGTGGCGGCGGCGGCTGCGCCGGCGCGACGTGCGCTACCTGCTGCCGCTGGCGTGGGTGGTGCTGGTGTTCGTGTTCTTCAGCATCCCGTCCGGCAAGCGCGACATGTACATCCTGCCGGCGCTGCCGATGCTGGCGCTGGCGCTGACG
>CAYYAT010000169.1:0-3608 GCA_964469595.1 uncultured Thermomonas sp. | reverse complement strand
CTGCTGCCCGGGCTGCTGCGCAGGCCGAACCCGCAGCGCCTGCTGCTGGCGTTCACCGCCCTGTTCTCGCTGGTCGCGCTGGGCGCCGGGCTGGCCATGCTGCTGGGGAATCCCGGCTTCGAGCGGCAGTTCCTCGACGGCCGCGATCCCGGCGTCGCGACCGGCCTGGCCTGGATGTTCTGCGCGATCGGCGCCTTCGGTCTCGGCGCCTGCCTATGGTTCGGGCGCCGCCGCGCGCCGCACGCGCTGCTGGCGATGCTGACCGCGCTGTGGGTGCTGTATTCGCTGGTCGGCACGGTGCTGCTCAACGACGGCAGTTCCTCGCGCGGGCTGATGCGCGACGTCGGCGCGGCGATCGGCCCGCGCGCGCAGCTCGGCCTGGTCGGCTGGCGCGAGCAGCAGCTGCTGATGGCCGACCGCCCGGCCGCCGACTTCGGCTTCAAGCGCCCGCCCGCGGCGCAGTTCGCCGACGGCGTGCGCTGGCAGCAGGCCGCGCCCGCCGCGCGCTGGCTGCTGGTCGAACAGGGCGACGGCCTGCCCGCCTGCGTGGATCGCGCGCAGGCGCGCGACATGGGCCTGGCGAACGGCCGCCGCTGGTGGCTGCTGGATGCCCGCGCCAGCGCCGCCTGCCACACTTCCTCCATGCCAGACCCGACAACCTCCAAGAGCCGATGAACGACACCCCGATCCTGGACGCAAGCGATTTCGACGCACTGGTGGTGGGCGCGGGGTTTGCCGGCAGCGTGTGCGCGCGCGAGCTGGCCGATGCCGGCTGGCGTGTGCTGGTGGTGGACGCCCGCCCGCACATCGGCGGCAACGCGCACGACACCCGCGACGCCGCCGGGCTCTTGATCCACCCCTACGGCCCGCACATCTTCCACACCAACGGCAAGCGCATCTTCGAATACCTCTCGCGCTTCACCCACTGGCGCTTCTACGAGCACCGGGTGCTGGCCAGCGTGGACGGCGGGCTGTATCCGATCCCGATCAACCGCACCACCATCAACCGCCTGTACGGGCTGGACCTGGACGAGGCCGGGGTGGAAGCGTTCCTGGCCGCGCGCCGCACCGAGCGCACGCCCGCCAGGACCAGCGAGGACGTGGTGCTCAACAGCGTGGGCGAGGACCTGTGCGAGAAGTTCTTCCGCGGCTATACCCGCAAGCAGTGGGGCCTGGATCTGTCCGAGCTCTCCGCCGGCGTGGCCGCGCGCATCCCCACCCGCACCAACGACGACGACCGCTACTTCACCGACAGCTTCCAGTTCATGCCGGCCGAGGGCTATACGCGGCTGTTCGAGCGCATGCTCGACCACCCCGGGATCGAGGTGCGCACCGGCGTCACCTATGTGCGCGCGCGCACCCGGCCGCCGCGCCGGCAGACCGTCTATACCGGCCCGATCGACGCCTTCTTCGACCACTGCTACGG
This sequence comes from uncultured Thermomonas sp., assembly GCA_964469595.1. GTDB lineage: Bacteria > Pseudomonadota > Gammaproteobacteria > Xanthomonadales > Xanthomonadaceae > Thermomonas. The sequence continues at coordinate 2,182 of CAYYAT010000169.1, read as the reverse complement.
CAAGCTGCCGTACCGCAGCCTGCGCTTCGAGCACGAGCACCTGCCGCAGGTGGAGCGGTTCCAGCCGACCGGCACCGTGAACTACCCCAACGACCACGCCTACACCCGCATCACCGAGTTCAAGCATCTGACCGGCGAGACCGCGCCCGGCACCTCGATCGTGCGCGAATATCCCAGCGCGGAAGGCGACCCGTTCTACCCGATCCCGCGCCCGGAGAACGAGGCGCTGTACCAGCGCTACAAGGCACTGGCCGAGCAGACGCCGGACGTGAGCTTCGTCGGGCGGCTGGCGCAGTATCGCTACTACAACATGGACCAGGTGGTCGGCGCCGCGCTGGCGCTGTGCAACCGCCTGCTGGGCAAGCCGCAGGAGGAGACGGCATGAGCCACCGCCGCAATCTGGTGATCGTCCGCGCCGGCGACAACTCGGTGCACCCGGGCTGGCTGAGCGGCGCAGACCGCCACTTCGACCTCTATGTCAGCTACTTCGGCCACCAGCCGGGCCGCTACGCCGACCACGCCGAGTACCACGAAGACCGCAAAGGCATGAAGTGGCCGGTGCTGGGCGAGCTGCTGCAGGCGCATCCGGAGCTGATCGAACGCTACGAGTATTTCTGGCTGCCGGACGACGACCTGGTGACCGATGCCGCCACCATCAACCGCCTGTTCGACTTCGCCGCGGCCTACCGGCTGGCGCTGGCGCAGCCGGCGCTCACCCGCGACTCCTACTACACCTGGCCGCTGCTGCTGCAGGATGCGCGCTTCCAGCTGCGCTACACCCGCTTCATCGAGGTGATGGCGCCGGTCTTCGACCGCGCGGCGCTGCGCACCTGCCTGCCCACGTTCACCGAGAGCACCAGCGGCTGGGGCCTGGACTCGGTCTGGCCGCGCCTGCTGGACGCGCGCGGCGAGCAGGCGCACGCCATCGTGGATGCCGCCGCCGGGTACCACGCGCGCCCGGGCGGCGGCGGCGAGCTGTACAAGAAAACCGGCATGAAGGCGGCGCTGCAGGACGAAGAGGCGGTGATGGCCAAGTACGGGCTCGATCGCCGCGTGCTGGTGGAAGCGCGCTACTTCTCCAGCGGCGTGCGCCAGGTGCAGTTGCCGGTGTGGCGGCGGCTGCGAGATCGCATTTCGCGCGCAACGCGTATCGCCAACTACCAGCGGCTGCAGCAGCGCGACCGCCGGCGCGCGCAGGACGCCGACTCGCCATGACGCTGCCACCCGACTGCCTCTGCCTGGTGCTGAACCTGGCGCGCGCGCCGCAGCGGCTGGCGGCGATGCAGGCGCGGCTGTCCGCACTGGGGATTGCGTTCACCCGCACCGAGGGCGTGGACGGGGCACAGCTGGCGCCGGAGCCGCTGGCGGCGCTGACCCGCCGCCACCGCTACTACAAACCGCTGCGCGCGGGCGAGGTCGGCTGCTATCTCGGCCATGTGCAGGCGCTGCGCGCCTTCCTCGCCACGCCGGCGACGTTCCTGCTGCTGCTGGAGGACGACGCCTGCTTCGCGGACGGTTTCCTGCCGGCGCTGACCGCCGCGCTGGAGCGCCGGCGCGCGGAGGCCGACCCCCTGTGCCGCTGGGACGTGCTCAAGCTATGCAATCCGCGCCGGCGCTGGATGCCGCTGGCGCCACTGACCACCCGCCACTGCCTGGTCGAATACGGCCCCAGCGTGCCCAGCACCACCACCGCCGCGGTGTGGACGCGGGAAGGCGCGCAGCGCTTCGTGGAGGCCTTTTCCGGAGTGGCGCGCCCGATCGACTGCGACCTGCAGCACCCGTGGGAATTCGGGCTGCGCATCCTGTCGGTGCATCCGGCGCCGGTCAGCGCCGAGCCGGTGGCCTCCACCATCGGCGGCCACAAGCCGCGCAGTCGCAACCCCTGGCCCAAGCTGCGCTACGAGGCACGCCGGCTGTGGCCGCGCTGGCGCCATTTCAGCCGCCTGTACGGGCCCCTGTTCTGGCGCCGCTGGCAGCGCGGCGAAGCCTGCCCGCCGGGAGCGCCCGACGCATGACCGCCCCGCTGCGCGTGCTGCACTTCGTCACTGGCGGGTTCTCCGGCGGCGCGACCCAGGTGGCGATCCAGCTGGTCGAGGCGGCGCGCGCGGGCACGGCGATCGAGCCCCTGCTGGTGCTGCGGCGCAAGCGGCGCACGCCGCCGGCGCGGATCGCCCAGCTGCAG
>CAYYAT010000168.1:0-4637 GCA_964469595.1 uncultured Thermomonas sp. | reverse complement strand
GAGCTTGCCGTAGATCGGCTCGCCCCAGCCCGGCGGCACGCCGTCGGCCACCACCAGGATCTTCGCGCCGACCGAATCGCCGGATTTGCGCAGCGCGTCCATGTAGGTTTCCAACTCCGGCACCTGCTCCGCGCAGGGCCAGAAGAACGGGTTGCCCTCGACCGCGCTCCAGTCGTGTGCACGCGGGACGACATCCCCGATCTGGACCATGCAGCCGCGCACGGTCACCCCGCGCTGCGCCAGCCACTTCTTGGCGATCACGGCAGCGGCCACGCGCATCGTCGTCTCACGCGCGCTGCTGCGCCCGCCGCCGCGCGGATCGCGGATGCCGTACTTCTGCCAGTAGGTGTAATCGGCATGGCCGGGGCGGAACTGCGCGGCGATCTTCGCGTAGTCCTTGCTGCGCGCATCCACGTTGCGGACCAGCAGCGCGATCGGGGTGCCGGTGGTGACGCCCTCGTACACGCCGGACAGGATTTCGACTTCGTCCGCCTCGTGCCGCGCCGAGGTATGCCGCGTCTTGCCGGTGGCGCGCCGCGCAAGGTCATGCGCGAAGTCTGCAGGCGCGATCGCGATCCCCGGCGGACAGCCGTCGATCACGCAGCCGATCGCCGGCCCGTGCGACTCGCCGAAGGTGGTGACGCGCAGCAGGTGGCCGAAGGTGTTCATCGCCTCAGAGCAGCCGCCCCGTGGTCGCCGCCGGGGCCTTGCGGCCTTCGCGGGCATCCGCCAACCGGGCGATGCTGGCGTGGTGCTCGATCAGGTCGGCGCACTCGGCCACGAAGATGCCCATCTGGCCCACCTTGAACTCCACCCACGCCAGCGGCAGTTCCGGCAGCAGCTTGACCAGCGCGCGCTCGGCTTCGCCCACCTCGCAGACCAGCAGGCCGTCCTCGGTGAGGTGCAGCGGGGCATCGCGCAGGATGCGCAGGGCGAGGTCCAGGCCGTCGTCGCCGGCGCGCAGGCCCAGCTCGGGCTCGTGCGCGTACTCGCGCGGAAGGGCGTCGGTTTCGGCGTTGGTGACGTAGGGCGGGTTGGTGACGATCAGGTCGTAGCGCTCGCCCTGCAGCGCGGAGAACAGGTCGGACTTCAGCAGGCGCACGTTCTCCACGTGCAGGCGCGCCTCGTTCTCGCGCGCCAGCGCCAGCGCGTCGTCGCTGATGTCCACGCCGTCCACGTGCCAGTCCGGGTTGTAGTGCGCCATGGCAATCGCAATGCAGCCGGAGCCCGTGCACAGGTCCAGCGCGCGGCGCACCTCGCGGTCGCCCAGCCAGGGCTGGAAGCCGGCTTCGATCAGCTCCGCGATCGGCGAGCGCGGCACCAGCGCGCGCGGATCGGACTTGAAGCTCAGGCCCGCGAACCAGGCCTCGCCGGTGAGGTAGCAGGCCGGGATGCGCTCCTCGATCCGGCGCAGGAACAGCGCCAGCACCTCTTCCTTCTCGGCCTCGGTGATGCGGGCGTTGCCGTAGGCCGGCGGCAGGTCGTGCGGCAGGTGCAGCGCGTGCAGGGTGAGCTGGGTGGCCTCGTCCAGCGCGTTGTCGAAACTGTGGCCGAAGGTCAGGCCCGCCGCGTTGAACCGGCTGGCGCCGTAGCGGATCAGGTCGATGATGGTCTGCAGTTCCTGAGACATGGACGAAGGCGCGCGGGCAAAGGCCCTGAAGTATACCGGCGGCGCCCCGGTATCATGGGCCTTCACCGCCTGCTGGTTGCCCGTCCATGTCCAAACGCCTCGTCCCCCTGCTGGTCGTCGCCGTGGTCGCCGCCGCGCTCGGCCTGTGGGCCGCGCAGCGCCTGCAAGGCCCGGCCGCCCCGGCCGCGCCCGCCCTGCCCGCCACGCGCGCGCTTACCCTGTTTCCCACCCCACGCACTCTGCCCGCCTTCCGCCTGCAGCAGGCCGACGGCACCGTGCTGACGCCCGACACGCTGAAAGGCCACTGGACGCTGGTGTTCCTGGGCTATACCCACTGCCCCGACGTCTGCCCGACCACCCTGGCGGAAATCGCCGGCGCGCAGAAGCAGTGGGCCGCGCTGCCGGAGGCCACCCGCCCGCGGGTGCTGTTCGTCTCCGCCGATCCGGAGCGCGACACCCCCGAGACCGTCGCCCGCTACGCCCATGCCTTCCACCCCGACACCCTGGCCGCCACCGCGCCGCTGCCGCAGCTTCAGGCCTTCGCCCGCGCGCTGTCGCTGGTGTTCATGAAGGTGCCCGGCCCCAGCGGCGACCCGGCCGACTACAGCATCGACCACAGCGCCGCCTTCGTGCTGCTGGATCCTTCGGTGCGCATGGCTGGCGTGGTGCAGCCGCCGTTCGACGTCAAGGGCATCGCGGCCGATCTTGAAGCGCTGAGCACGCCCGCCCGATGAGTCCCGTCACCGCCCTCACCTACGTGCTGCCGCACCGCCTGCTGTCCTCGCTGGCGCGGCGGCTGGCGTACTCGCAAAACCGCGCGCTCAAGCAGTGGTTGATCGACACCGTGACCCGCCGGTTCGGCGTGGACCTGAGCGAAGCCGCGGAGCCCGACCCCACCGCCTACCCCAGCTTCAACGCGTTCTTCACCCGCGCGCTGAAGCCCGGCGCGCGCACGCCCGACGCCGACCCGCGCGCCCTGCTGATGCCGGCCGACGGCCACATCAGCCAGTGCGGGCCGATCGTGGACGGCCGCATCTTCCAGGCCAAGGGCCAGGGCTTCAGCGCCGCCGAACTGCTGGGCAGCGAGGCCGATGCCGCCCCGTTCCGCGACGGCAGCTTCGCCACCGTGTACTTGTCGCCGCGCGACTACCACCGCGTGCACATGCCGTGGACCGGCACCCTGCGCGAAACCGTGCACGTGCCCGGCCGCCTGTTCTCGGTGGGCACCGACGCCGTGGCAAGCGTGCCGCGCCTGTTCGCCCGCAACGAGCGCCTGGTCTGCCACTTCGACACCGACTTTGGCCCCATGGTGCAGGTGATGGTGGGCGCACTGCTGGTCTCCGGCGTGGAAACCGTGTGGGGCGGCGTGGAAATCCCCGCCTACGGCGACGCCATCACCCGCAAGGACTACCGCGGCCGCGGCATCACTCTGGAACGCTTCGCCGAGATGGCCCGCTTCAACTACGGCAGCACCGTCATCGCGCTGCTGCCCAAGGGCGCGGCCACGCTAGACCCGGCGCTGCACGCGGAATCCCCGGTGCGGCTGGGGCAGCGGCTGGCGCTGCGGGAGTAAGAACGGCGGATTTTCTGCAACAGGACAAAGCCCGCAGCGACATGGGGCTTGTGCTGCCGTCCGCCTGTCTCGAGTGCCTCAGCGCACGGGCCGATCGGCGCAGGCGATGCAATACGTCGCCAGCGGATCGGCCTCGAGACGGCGCGGGTCGATCGGCTCGCCACAGGCCAGGCAGTCGCCATAGTCGCCCTGTTCCATGCGCCGCAGCACCGCAGCGATCTGCTGCAGCTGGCGCTGCCGGCGCTGTTCGGTGGCCAACGCCATCTGCTGCGCCTGCAGGGCATCCATGCGCGACAGCCGGCCCACGCTGGCCTGATCGAGTTCGACCGTCTGCCCGGCGACAGCGGAGGCCTCGGCGATCGCCTGCAGTTGCTCGGCCAGCATCAGCAGCCGCGCATGCAGCGCCCGCCACTCCGGCGCAATGCCGGAATCAGCCACGGCAGCCCTCGAGCTTCAGTGCCTGGCCCGGCCGGATCGCGTACTTGGGCTTCTTCAGCTTGTTGGCCTTGGCCAGGTCGCCGAGGTCGCATTGCAGCCTGCGGGCGATGGTGTGCAACGTGTCGCCACGCTGCACCTTGTAAACGCGCGGCGCGGCAGGCTTGCGCTCCACAGGGGCGGCGGGGGCCGGCGCGTCGCTGGCAGCGGGGCCGTTGGCGGGCATGGGGTCGCCCACCCGCACCAGCGCCGAGCGCACGTCGCTGGCCACCAGTTGCTGGGCCAGTTCCAGGCGCTTGCCGCGGGTGCAGTTGAAGCGGTACAGCCAGCCGATGCGGGTGGTGGCGTTGAGCGCGGTGCCGGCCGGCAGCATCACGTCCGGGCTCCAGCGCGGGTTGAGGTTGCGCAGCGCGCGCAGGTAGCCGTCGCGCGAGCCCCAGTTGCCGAGGCAGATGGTGAGCTCATACAGCGAGGCCGGCTGCGACAGGGTGATGGTGGTCGGGCGCACACTGACCTTGGGCCAGCGGATGCCGTATTCCTTCGGGTGCAGGAACAGCCACGCCGCGGCGATCACCATCGGCACGTAGTCCTTGGTTTCCGCCGGGAACTGGTTGTACACGTCGATGTCCCAGAAGCTGCGGCCGCCGGTGGCCTGGTACACGCGCAGGGCGCGCCCTTCGCCGCCGTTGTAGCCAGCCAGCGACAGCTCGATGCTGTTGCCGAGCTGGGCCATGCGCTCGCTCAGGTACTGCGCGGCGGCATCGGCGGCGGCACGCGGGTCGTAGCGGGTGTCGAAGCCGCTGCCGTCGTCGCCCAGGCCGAAGCGGCGGCCGGTGGCCGGCATGAACTGCAGCGGGCCGACCGCGCCGGCGCGCGAGCCGGCATGCACCTTGCCGTTCGATTCCTTGGCCAGGATGCCGAACAACAGCGCCTCCGGCAGGCCGTAGCGGCGGAACGCGGGCGACATCAGGTGCTGCATGTAGCGGTAGTTCTCGTAGC
>CAYYAT010000167.1:728-4654 GCA_964469595.1 uncultured Thermomonas sp. | reverse complement strand
CGCCGTGGCCCTCGCCCGCCAGCCACGGCAGCGCGAACTGGCGCGCGTAGAACAGCGCGCTGAAAAACGCGGCGAAGAACATCACCTCGGAGAAGATGAACCACACCATCCCCATCCGGAACGACACGTCCACCTGCTTGTTGTAGTGGCCGGCCAGCGATTCGCGGATCACGTCGCCGAACCACCTGAACAGCACCGCCAGCAGGCCGGCCAGACCGACGAAGAACACCGTGCGGCCCCAGCTGACCTCGTTCAGCCAGCTGGCGAAACCCACCATCAGCACGAACAGCGCGACCGAGGCGAAGACCGGCCACTTGCTGCCGTGCGGAACGAAATAGACGTCCTGGTGGGGATGGCCGTGCTCGGCATGGGCTTGGGACATGATGGTCTTCCGGTACGTGTCAGTGGGTCAGGGCGCGGCGCGCACCGCTCCTGCTTGGCCCTTCCCCGTCGCGAGCGCGGCGGTCAAGGCGTCATTCTTGAAGAAGGTATAGGACAGGGTGATGGTCTTGATATCGGCCGGCAGCGCCGGATCGACGATGAAGCGCACCGGCATGTCGCGCGACTCACCGGCCTCCAGCGTCTGCGCGGTGAAACAGAAGCATTCGGTCTTGTTGAAATAGCCCGAGGCGCGCGCCGGCGCCACCGAGGGCACCGCGTTGCCGACGATCGCGCGCCCGGCGCCGTTGCGCGCGAAGTACAGCGCCTGGTACTGGCGCCCCACCTGCACCCGCAGGCTCTGCTGCTCGGGCGCGAACTTCCACGGCAGCTTCGAGTTCACGGCCCCATCGAACTGGACGGTCACCCAGCGCTCGGCAGGCCGCTGCAAACCGGCGTCCTGCACCGGCCCCTGCTCGAGGCGCACGCCGAACACCTTCTCGCAGGCCAGCCGGTACAGCGGCACCATCGAGAACGCGAAACCGAACGCAAGCAGCGCCACTCCGGCCAGCTTCCATACCCCATGTTCGCGGCGACCGGCCATGCTCAGCGTCCCGGCAGGCCCAACAGCAGGAACCCGGCGTATACCGCCAGCGCAATCGCCGCCAGCCACCACGCCGTGCGCCGCGCGCGCTGGCGGCGTGCCTGCAGGGCGGGGTCGATGGACGGGTCGGGACGCATCGGCATGTTCCGGGAGATCAGTGCGCCACGTCACCGTGCGCGAGGTCGCCATCCTTGATCACCGGCGGATGCTCGAAGGTGTGGTGCGGCGCAGGCGACGGCACCGTCCACTCCAGGCCACGCGCGCCTTCCCAGGCCCGCGCCTCGGCCTTGGCGCCGTGCCTGAGCGAATGCCACAGGATGAAGGCCATCATGAACGGGGTCAGGAACATGCCGAACGCGCCGATCGAGCTGACCAGGTTCCAGTCCGCGAACACCACGCTGTAGTCCGGGATGCGGCGCGGCATGCCGGCCAGGCCGAGGAAGTGCTGCGGGAAGAACAGCACGTTCACGAACACGATGCTCCACCAGAAATGGAACTTGGCCCAGGTCTGGTTGTACATGCGGCCAGTCCACTTCGGCCACCAGTAGTAGATCGCGGCGATGATCGCGAACAGCGCGCCGGTCACCAGCACGTAGTGGAAGTGGGCGACCACGAAATAGGTGTCGTGGTACTGGAAGTCGGCCGGCACGATCGCCAGCATCAGGCCGGAGAAGCCGCCGATGGTGAACAGCACCACGAAGGCGATCGCCCACAGCATGGGCGGCTCGAACGTGAGCGAGCCGCGCCACATGGTGGTGACCCAGTTGAACACCTTCACCCCGGTGGGGATCGAGATCAGCATGGTGGCGAACATGAAGTACAGCTCGCCGCCCAGCGGCATGCCGACCACGAACATGTGGTGCGCCCACACGATGAACGACAGGAACGCGATCGCCGCGGTGGCGTACACCATCGCCTGGTAGCCGAACAGCGGCTTGCGGCTGAAGGTGGGGATGATCTCGCTGATCACGCCGAACGCCGGCAGGATCATGATGTAGACCTCGGGATGCCCGAAGAACCAGAAGATGTGCTGGTACATCACCGGGTCGCCGCCGCCGGCGGCATTGAAGAAGCTGGTGCCGAAGAACTTGTCGGTCAGCAGCATGGTCACCGCGCCGGCCAGCACCGGCATCACCGCGATCAGCAGGAACGCGGTGATCAGCCAGGTCCAGGCAAAGATCGGCATCTTCAGCAGGTCCATCCCCGGCGCGCGCATGTTGAGCACGGTGGCGATGATGTTGATCGCGCCCATGATCGAGCTGATGCCCATCATGTGGATGGCGAAGATGCCGAACGCCAGGTTGGCACCGCCCTGCAGCGACAGCGGCGGGTACAGGGTCCAGCCGCCGGCCAGCGCGCCGCCCGGCAGGAAGAAGGTCAGCAGCAGCAGGGTGAACGCGAACGGCATGATCCAGAAGGACCAGTTGTTCATGCGCGGCAGCGCCATGTCGGGCGCGCCGATCTGCAGCGGGATCATCCAGTTCGCCAGCCCCACGAAGGCCGGCATGATCGCGCCGAAGATCATCACCAGCGCGTGCATGGTGGTCAGCTGGTTGAAAAACTCGGGCTTGACGAACTGCAGGCCCGGCTCGGCCAGCTCGGCGCGGATGCCGACCGACAGCGCGGCGCCGATGATCACCATGATGAAGCTGAACACCAGGTACAGGGTGCCGATGTCCTTGTGGTTGGTCGAGAACAACCAGCGTTCGACGAAGCCCTGCTTGTGGTGGCCGTGGGCGTCGTGGTGGGCGACGGCATCGGGATGGGTGGCGGACATGGCGTGACCTTCTGGCGGATGCGGTGCGTGGATCAACCGGCCTGCGCGACGGCGGCAGGCGGGGTGGACGGCGTGGCGGCGGCGGTCGCCGCGGGGGCCGCGGGGCTGGCCGGCGCCTGTTTGGCCTTCTCGGCCGCCAGCCACTGCGCGAACTCCTGCTGGCTGACCGCCTTCACCACGATCGGCATGAACCCGTGGTCCTTGCCGCACAGCTCGGCGCACTGGCCGCGGTAGATGCCGGGCTTGTCGATCTTGGCCCAGGCCTCGTTGACGATGCCGGGCACCGCGTCCTGCTTCCAGCCCAGCGCCGGCACCCACCAGGAGTGGATCACGTCGTCCGCGGTCAGCACGAAGCGGATCTTGGTGCCCACCGGCAGCACCAGCGCGTTGTCCACGTCCAGCAGGTAGTGCGGGGTGTCGGCCATGGTCACGACCTTGCCGCTCTGGCGCAGCTCGTCGTGCTTGCGCGCGAGGCGGCTGGTGAAGGCGACGTTCTCGCCCAGGTATTCGTACTTCCACATCCACTGGTAGCCGGTGACCTTCACCGTCATCTGCGCGTCGCGCACGTCGTACATGCGCAGCAGGCCGCTGGTGGCGGGGAACGCCAGGCCGATCAGGATCAGCACCGGAATCGCGGTCCAGATCAGCTCCAGCCGGGTGCTGTGGGTGAAGCCGGTATCCGGCACCGCGCCCTTGGACTTGCGGAACTTGAACATGGCGATGGCCATGGCGCCGAACACCAGGATGCCGATCACCACGCACACCCACAGCATGATCATGTGGGCGTCATAGGCGGCCTGCGAGGTCGGGGTGACGCCCTGGCCCATGTTCAGCTGCCAGCGGTGCGGATCGGCGGGGCCTGCCGCCGGGTCCTGCGCCTGCGCCAGCAGGGGCAGCGCGGCGCCCATCGCCGCCAGCGCCAGTTGTTTGATACGACCGGATGTCATCACGCCAAGCCCCGCCTGTCCTGTGTAAGTCCGAAGTGGCCGGGCCGCTGCTTGCGCACATGCGCTCCGCTGGCCGGCATCAAGAAGCTGAACGGAACACAAACCTCTTGACCAGTCCCGAAGATTACTGGGGCCGCGGGGACTCGGCAACCATCGCATGCGCCTTCTTGGCCGGCGATCTACACTAATGCATTGCAATCCGACGCCTGCGGGCCCATGA
>CAYYAT010000167.1:0-718 GCA_964469595.1 uncultured Thermomonas sp. | reverse complement strand
GGTAGCCGCCCAATCCCTGGGCGGTGCCGCGCCGCCCATCATCATTTCGCTGGGCGGCATCGTCGGGCAGATGCTCGCCAGCGATCCCACGCTGGCGACGTTGCCTGTCAGCCTTTATCAACTGGGGCTTGCGCTATCGACCATTCCCGCAGCAATGCTCATGCGCCGCCTGGGCCGGCGATCTACACTAGTGCATTGCAATCCGACGCCTGCGGGCCCATGAGCACCCGTCCCCCACCGACCCCGATCCTGTCCCCGGAACTTCCGCCCGTCCCCGCCCCCACCCGCGCCGCGATCACCGCCGGCTGGATCCGCGACGAAGCCGCCCACGTCCGCGAGCTGCTGGAACAGGCCCGGCTGCCGGCCGCCGACCGCGACGCCGCGCAGGCGGTAGCCGCCGACCTGGTGCGCCGGGTGCGCGCCCGCGCCCGCCATCAGGGCGCGGTCGAGGCCTTCATGCGCCAGTACGACCTCGGCAGCGAGGAAGGCGTGCTGCTGATGTGCGTGGCCGAGGCGCTGCTGCGCATCCCCGACCAGGACACCGCCGACGCCCTGATCCGCGACAAGCTGGGCGATGCCAACTGGAAGAAGCACCTGGGCCAGTCCGAGTCGCTGCTGGTGAATGCCTCCACCTGGGGCCTGATGCTGACCGGCAAGCTGGTGGACCTGGCCGACGACACCAAGCGCGACGTGCACGGCGCCTTCAAGCGCCTGATCG
>CAYYAT010000166.1:0-4681 GCA_964469595.1 uncultured Thermomonas sp. | reverse complement strand
GATGGGACCGAACCAGGTCTCGGCGTCCTTACCGAACGCCCAGCCCGCGAGCGCGCCCAGCGCGAAACCGAGCAGCACGCGCTTCCAGAACTTGATGCGGAACCACCAGTCGAACATGCGGGCCATCCGGGCTTGGTCGGCCTGCACGATACCCGACCCGCCGCCGCGCGTCAGCGCGCGGCCGCCCCAGAAATTCCGCTGACACCCGGACCGGTGATAATGCCGGCATGAGCACATCGCATATCCCCGCCCGACACCGCCTGCTGCCGTTCGCCGGCAGCCTGCTGCTGGCCGCCTGCGCCAGCACCAGCCCGCTCCCGCATGCCACCGCCCCGGCCGGCGCCCAGGCCACCGCGCTGCACGTGGACGTGCCCGCCATCCGGCACCCCGACGGCGAGACCCCGCAGTGGTGGTACCGCGCCGGGGCCGCCCAGGCCGCAGAACGCGGAGCCATGAACGGCCGCGCCAGGAACGTGATCGTATTCCTCGGCGACGGCATGAGCCTGGCCACCGTGGCCGCCGCGCGCATCCTGGAAGGGCAACGCAAGGGCAGCAGCGGCGAGGAGAACCGCCTGACCTGGGAAACCTTCCCGGACACCGCGCTGAGCAAGACCTACAACACCAACTCGCAGACCCCGGATTCGGCCGGCACCATGAGTGCGATCGCCACCGGCGCCAAGACCCGGCTGGGCGTGCTCAGCATCGGCCAGAGCGCGCCGCGCGGCGACTGCAAGGCGGCGCTGGCCACCCCGCTGCTGACCCTGTGGGAACTGGCGGCCTCCGCCGGCATGGCCACCGGCGTGGTCACCACCACCCGCGTCACCCACGCCACCCCGGCCGCCACCTTCAGCCACAGCGCCGACCGCAACTGGGAGAGCGATGCCGACCTGCCCCCGGAGGCCAAGGCCGAGGGCTGTCTCGACATCGCCCGCCAGATGATCGAGTCCCCCTATGGCCGCGGCCCCGACGTGCTGATGGGCGGCGGCCGCAGCAACCTGATGCCGGCCACCCAGCGCGACCCGGAATACGACGACAAGGTCGGCGCGCGCCTGGACGAGCGCGACCTGATCACCGAGTGGCAGCAGCGCCATCCGGGCGGCGCCTACGTCTGGAACGAAGCGCAGCTGCGCGCGGCGCCGGCCGACAAGCCGCTGCTGGGCCTGTTCGAGCCCGACCATATGCACTTCGAGCACGAACGCGCGCAGGATGCCGCCGGCGAGCCGTCGCTGGCGGAGATGACCCGCGCCGCGATCACCCGGCTGGCGCGCAATCCCGACGGCTATGTGCTGCTGGTGGAAGGCGGCCGCATCGACCACGCGCATCACGCCGGCAATGCCTACCGCGCGCTGGACGAGACCATCGCCTTCTCCGACGCGGTGCGCGTCGCCACCGAGATGACCTCGCCGCAGGACACCCTGATCCTGGTGACCGCCGACCACTCGCACACCCTGAGCTTCGCCGGCTATCCCGCACGCGGCAATCCCATCCTCGGCAAGGTCAAGGGCGGCAGCGGCGAGGACAGCGACCCGAACCAGCTCGCCCGCGACGCCAGCGGCCTGCCCTACACCACCCTGAGCTACGCCAACGGCCCCGGCTACACCGGCGCCAGCGCACGCCAGCCGGAAGGGCCCAAGCACTACGAGCATCTGCTGGAAGACGTGCGCCCGATCCGCAACGGTCGCCCCGATCTCACCCACGTGGACACCGAGGATCCCGACTACATGCAGGAAGCGCTGGTGCCGACCAAGTCCGAGACCCACGGCGGCGACGATGTCGGCGTCTGGGCCAGCGGCCCCGGCAGCGCCGCGGTGCGCGGCTCGCTGGAGGAAAACGCGCTCTACCACATCCTGCTGCAGGCCACCCCGCGCCTGCGCGCGGCAGCCTGCGCGCAGCAACTGTGCGATGGCAACGGAGTCCCGGTGATCCTGCCCGACCCCAAGGCCGTGGCCACGCCGCGATGAGCACGCCCGCGCATGCACGCGCCACGCCGCGACCCGGCGTGGCGCGCACGGGAACCTGCGCTCAGAACGGCTTGGCCAGCACCAGATAGACCACCATCACCAGCAGCACCACCGGCACTTCGTTGAACCAGCGCAGGGTGCCGGCCGAGGGCAGCGGGCGCCCGCCGGCGCTGCGCTTGAGCAGGCGCCCGGCGGCCACGAAATGCGCCAGCAGCAGCGCCACCAGCACCAGCTTGGCGTGCAGCCAGCCGCCGCCGATGTGGAAATGCAGCCACAGCGCCAGCCCCAGCACGAAGGCGATGCCGAACATCACGTGGCCGAAGCGGTACAGCCGGCGCCCCATCAGCAGCAGCCGCTCGCGCACCGCTGGCGCGTCGCCGGCCTCGGCCAGATTGACCAGGATCCGCGGCAGGTAGAACACCGTGGACATCCAGGCGATCACGAACACCAGATGGAACGTCTTGGTCAGCAGGTAGGCCATCGGGCACTCCGGAAACAGGCGATGCCCGCTAGCATGCCACGATGAGCAAACGCTACGACCGCGCCTATTTCGACCGCTGGTACCGCGACGCCGGGATCGGCCATGCCGCGCGCCTGGCGCGCAAGGTACAGCTGGCGGTGGCGACCGCCGAATACCACCTCGAGCGGCCGATCCGCAGCGTGCTGGATATCGGCTGCGGCGAGGGCGCCTGGCGCGCGCCGCTGCTGAAGCTGCGCCCGAACGTGCGCTACCTGGGCTTCGACGGCAGCGACTATGCGGTCGCCCGCTACGGGCGCAGCCGCAACCTGCATCTGGCGCGCTTCGCCGATTTCGCCCATCTGCGTCCCTGCCCGCCGGCGGATCTGCTGGTGTGCAGCGACGTGCTGCACTACCTCGACACCCGCGAGCTGGACCGCGGCCTGCCGGCGCTGGCCGAACTGTGCGGCGGGGTGGCCTTCATCGAGGTGTTCGCGCGCGGCGACGATGCGGAAGGCGACCAGCACGAGTTCAGGCAGCGGCCGGCGGCGTTCTACCGCAAGCGCCTGCGCGCGCTCGGCCTGCAGCCACTGGGCTCGCACTGCTGGCTGTCGGCGGCATTGGCCGCGCACGCCACGGCGCTGGAACTGCCCGGCTGAACGCAGGCCGGGCCCGGCCCGGAAGCGCGACCGCCGTCACGTCCGCTTGCCGCGCCTGCGCTATGCTGCAGCGCCGCAATCCAGGCCACGGACACCACCGCGATGCTGCTGTACGAACTGCACGAACTCTGGCGCGCCGGGCTGGCCCCGTATGCCTACTGGGCCGACGCCGGCGCCAAGATGTATTCCGCCCACGACAGCTGGCTGGCGGCCCTGCCGGGCGCGCAGCGCACCGCGGCTGCGTTCGAGCTGATGTACCGGCTAGGCAAGGAGTACGAGAAGCCGGAGTTCGGCATCCACCAGATCGAGGTGGACGGCGTGCCGATCCCGGTGGTGGAACGGGTGGAGCTTGAAAAGCCGTTCTGCCGCCTGCTGCGCTTCAAGCGCTACCACGACCAGGCCGACGGCCTGGCGCGGATGAAGGACGACCCCACTGTGCTGGTGGTGGCGCCGCTGTCCGGCCACCACGCCACCCTGCTGCGCGACACCGCGCGCACCCTGCTGACCGACCACAAGGTGTACATCACCGACTGGACCGACGCACGCATGGTGCCGCACGCACAGGGCGCGTTCACGCTGGACGACTACGTGGCCTACGTGCAGGCCTTCATCCGCCACATCGGCGCCGCCAACCTGCACGTGATCAGCGTGTGCCAGCCGACCGTGCCGGTGCTGGCGGCGGTCTCGCTGATGGCCGCGCGCGGTGAGGCGGTTCCGCGCACGCTGACGATGATGGGTGGCCCGATCGACACCCGGCAGTCTCCGACCGCGGTCAACAACCTGGCCACCCGCCAGCCGCTGTGGTGGTTCGAGAACAACGTCATCCACAGCGTGCCGGCCAACTACCCTGGCGCCGGCCGCCGCGTGTATCCCGGCTTCCTGCAGCACCTGGGGTTCGTGGCGATGAACCCCGAGCGCCACGGCCTGTCGCACTGGGACTTCTATCAGGACCTGGTCAAGGGCGACCTGGAATCGGCCGAGGCGCACCGCCGCTTCTACGACGAATACAACGCGGTGCTGGACATGCCGGCCGAGTACTACCTCGATACCATCCGGGTGGTGTTCCAGCAGCACCTGCTGCCGCGCGGGCTGTGGGACGTGGCCGGCGAGCGGGTCGATCCCGCGAAGATCACCGGCTGCGCGCTGCTGACCGTCGAGGGCGAACTGGACGACATCTCCGGCCAGGGCCAGACCCGCGCCGCGCACGCCCTGTGCACCGGCATCCCGGAGGCCGACCACCGCCACCTCACGGTGGAGGGCGCCGGCCATTACGGCATCTTCAGCGGCCGCCGCTGGCGCACCCAGGTGTACCCGCAGGTGCGCGACTTCATCCGCGCCCACGCCGGCGCGCCCGCACCCCGCGGCAGGCGCGCGCGCAAGGTGTAAGGGCGGCCGGCGACGATCGGCGGCGCGCTATGCTGGGCGTTGAGACCACCGGAGCCCGATGATGCGCGCCACGCTGCTTGCCACCGCCCTGCTCGCCCTGCTGACCGCCGACCTGCACGCCGCGGATGCCGCGCAGCCCCCCAAGCGCAAGTCTGCGCAGGAGATCATCGATGCCGCCCCGGCCAGCGCCTGGCGCGACCTCGATCCCGCCAACACCC
>CAYYAT010000165.1:0-4693 GCA_964469595.1 uncultured Thermomonas sp. | reverse complement strand
CGCGCGCCGGGGAGCAGGGCCAGGTAGGCGCCGATCAGCGCCGAGACCGCGCCGCTGGCGCCGATGATGATGCGGTCCGGCGCTTCGATTGCCAGCACCGCGGCCAGGTTGGCCACCGCGCCGCCGAGCAGGAACAGCAGCAGCAGCCGCGAGCCGCCCATCACCCGTTCCGCCGGCAGCCCGAAGATCAGCAGGAACACCAGGTTGCCCAGCAGGTGCAGCCAGTCGGCATGCAGAAACAGGGCCGAGACCAGGCGCAGCGCGCTGCCGTCGGCCAGTGCCCGCCGCCAGTCGTCCATACTGTCCAGGCCACCGCTGAGCACGCCCCAGTCCAGTGCGGTGGCCAGGCTGCCGGCCGGCGCATGCAGGGCGGCCAGCACGTAGGCCAGCCACAGCAGGGCGAACAGGGTGGGAGTGGCCCACACGAAATGGCGCTGCGGGCGGGGCGGGATGGCGACGAACATGCGGGGCCGTGGCGGGCCGGAGGAATTGTTAGAGCAGGGTTAAAGTTTGCGGTATAGTCGCATACGGCGACGTACGTGGAGGGGGAACTCCGGTGCGCGCACACGCGACGCGTGCGCCCGGCGATCTTCGCCGATCGCTGCTGGCAACACAAAAACCATACCGCTCTAGCATTCGGAGACACATCACAATGGACAACACTCGCAAGATCCGCGCCTCGGCCCTCGCGCTGGCCGTACTCGGCACCCTGTTCGTCGGCCAGGCGGCCGCTTCGGGCTTCCAGCTGCGCGAACAGAGCGTGAAGAACCTGGGCAAGTCCAACGCCGGCAGCCTGGTCGGCAAGGACGCGGCCGTGGTTTCGCTCAACCCGGCGGCGATGGTCAACCTGGACAAGAACACCTTCCAGGCCGACCTGACCGTCATCGACCTGTACGCCAAGTTCAACGGCGGCGGCGCCATTCTCGGCAATCCCGCCAAGCCGCTGACCGGCGGCAACGGCGGCGACCCCGGCGATCCGACCCTGGTGCCGAACATGGCCGCGGTGTTCCCGATGCATGGCGCGCTGGAAGGCCTGACCCTGGGCGCCAGCCTGGGCGCGCCGTTCGGCCTGGCCACCAAGTACGACCCGAAGTGGGTGGGCCGCTACCGTTCGATCGAGTCGGACGTGAAGACCATGGATCTGACCCTGTCCGCCGCGTTGAAGCTCAGCGACGGGGTTTCGATCGGCGCCGGGTTCATCTGGGAGCGCGCGGAAGCGACTCTGTCCAAGGCGATCGACTTCGGCACCGCGATCTGCGCCAGCTCGAACCCGGCCAACTGCTTCAACCCGATGTATCCGTACCAGCCGCAGGCGCTGGATGGCGAGTTCAAGGTCAAGGGCGCTGACAATAGCATCGGCTTCGTGGTCGGTGCGCAGATCGCCCCCAGCGACAATCTGGCGATCGGCGTGAGCTACCGCTCCGAGATCAAGCACGAGCTGAAGGGTGATCTGTACTTCTCCGGCGTGCCGGCCCTGCTGTCCAGCGACCCGCGCTTCGTCAGCGGCCCCGGCGGCGCGCGCCTGGTGACCCCGAGCGTGACCACCGTGAGCGTGAAGTACGCCTTCGCCGACAACTTCCGCGTGCTGGCCGACTACCAGTACACCGGCTGGGATTCGCTGCAGGATGTCACCATCAAGCGCAGCAACGGCACCGTGGTCGGCAGCGAGCCGTTCCACTGGAGCAACACCAGCTTCTATTCGCTGGGCATGGAGTACGACCTCTCGCCGGCGCTGACCCTGCGCGGCGGCATTGGCAAGGACGAGTCCCCGACCAACGACGTCACCCGTACCCCGCGCCTGCCCGACAACGACCGTACCGTGTACTCGATCGGCGCCACCTGGAACGTCAGCGACAGCCTGTCGCTGGATGCGGGCTACCAGCGCATCGAGATCAAGTCGCCGATGGTGAACCTGCCGGTGGACGCGGCGGCCGGCAACACCTCGACCCTGGCCGGCCGCTACACCGGCCACGCCGACCTAGTGGGCGTGTCGATGCAGTACCGCTTCTGATCTTGGCGATCAGGCAACAAGAAAAAGCCCCGCTTCGGCGGGGCTTTTTCGTTGCGGGTCGCGGAGTCCGCGCAGTGGTGCCCCGCGCGCGGGGCGCGGGGAAAACGCGGTTCAGTCGCCCAGGGTCAGCAGGCTGGCATTGCCGCCGGCGGCGGTGGTGTTGATGGTCACCGTCTTCTCGGTGGCGAAGCGCGGCAGGTAGTGCGGGCCGCCGGCCTTGGGGCCGGTGCCGGACAGGCCCTGGCCGCCGAACGGCTGCACCCCGACCACCGCGCCGATCTGGTTGCGGTTGACGTAGATGTTGCCGACCCTGGCGCGTGCCACGATGCGCTCGATGGTGGCGTCGATCCGCGAATGGATGCCCAGGGTCAGGCCGTAGCCGGTGGCGTTGATCGCATCCACCACCGCATCCAGCTCGTCGGCCTTGAAGCGCACCACGTGCAGGGCGGGGCCGAACTTCTCCTCGCGCAGCAGGGCGATCGACGGCAGCTCCCAGGCGGTGGGCGGGAAGAAGGTGCCGTGCTCGGTCCCGGGCGGCAGCGGGGTGCGCGCGATCAGGCGCGCCTCGCCGTCCATGCGGGTGGCGTGCGTGGTCAGGACCTGGCAGGCCTCGGCGTCGATCACCGGGCCGACGTCGGTTGAAAGCAGGGCTGGATCGCCCACCTTCAGCTCGGCCATCGCCCCGGCGAGCATGGCGATCACCTTGTCGGCGATGTCGTCCTGCACCAGCAGGATGCGCGCGGCCGAGCAGCGCTGGCCGGCGGAGGTGAAGGCCGAGCCCATTGCGTCCTTGACCACCTGCTCTGGCAGCGAGGAACTGTCGGCGATCATCGCGTTCTGGCCGCCGGTCTCGGCGATCAGGGTGGCGATCGGGCCATGCTCGCGGCTGGCCAGCGCGCGATGGATCAGGCGTGCGGTGTCGGTGCCGCCGGTGAAGGCCACGCCGGCCACGCGCGGATCGCGGGTCAGTGCCGCGCCCACGCTGGCGCCGTCGCCGGGCACGAACTGCAGCACGTCCTGCGGGATGCCGGCCTCGTGCAGCAGCTGCACCGCGGCGAAGCCGATCAGGTTGGTCTGCTCGGCCGGCTTGGCGATGACGGTGTTGCCGGCCGCCAGCGCGGCCGCGATCTGGCCGAGGAAGATGGCCAGCGGGAAGTTCCACGGACTGATGCAGGCGAACACGCCGCGCCCGGACAGCTGCAGCTGGTTGGACTCGCCGGTGGGGCCGGGCAGCGTGATCGGCGCGAAATGCTCGCGCGCCTGCAGCGCGTAGTAGCGCAGGAAGTCCACCGCCTCGCGCACCTCCGCCACGCCGTCGGCCAGGGTCTTGCCGGCCTCCTTCACGCACATCGCCATGAACTGCGGCATGCGCGCTTCCAGCAGGTCGGCGGCGTGTTCCAGCAGCGCCGCGCGCGCGCCGGCGGGGGTGGCGTCCCAGCCGGCATGCGCGGCCACCGCATTGGCCAGCGCGTGCTCGACGGTCGCGGCGTCCGCGGCCTGCCAGTGGCCCACCACCTCGCGGCGGTCGGCCGGGTTGGTGACGGCGATCGCCTCGCCGGCGGGTTGCGCGCCCGGCACCAGCGGCGCGGCGGTCCAGCGGCCGGCACCGGCATCGTTCATGGCGCTGGCAAGCGTGCGCAGTGCGTCGTCGTTGGCGAGGTTGATGCCCATGGAATTGTCTCGAGGCTGGCCCTGGCTGCGGTACAGATCGACCGGCAGCGGGATGCGGGGATGCGGGATGTGTTCGAGCGTGGACACGACGTCCACCGGGTCGCGGACGAGTTCCTCGACCGGAATGCTCTCGTCGGTGATGCGGTTGACGAAGCTGGAGTTGGCGCCGTTTTCCAGCAGGCGGCGCACCAGATAGGGCAGCAGGTCCTCGTGGCTGCCCACCGGCGCGTACACGCGGCAGGGCACGTCCAGGCGGTCGGCCGGGATCACCTCCGCGTACAGGTCGTCGCCCATGCCATGCAGTTTCTGGAACTCGAAGTCGCGGCGGCCGCGCATGGCGCGCGCCATCCGGTGCACGGTGGCGATGGTCTGCGCGTTGTGGGTGGCGAACATCGGGTACACCGCGTCGCCGGCGTCCAGCAGGCGACGGGCGTTGGCGAGGTAGCTGACGTCGGTGTTCTGTTTGCGCGTGAACAGCGGGTAGCCGGCCTGGCCCTCCACCTGTGCGCGCTTGACCTCGGCGTCCCAATAGGCGCCCTTGACCAGCCGCACCGGGATGCGGCGGCCCAGCTGGCCGGCCATGTGCACGATGTGGTCGATCACGAACGGCGCGCGCTTCTGGTAGGCCTGCACCACGATGCCGAAACCGTTCCAGCCCTGCAGCGAGGGATTCGCCATCACCTGGAACACGAGGTCGAGCGAGAGTTCGAGGCGGTCGGTTTCCTCGGCGTCGATGGTCAGGCCGATGTCGTACTGCCTGGCCAGCTGGGCGAGCTCCAGCAGGCGTCCGCCCAGTTCGTCGAGCACGCGGGCGCGCTTGGCGTGCTCGTAGCGCGGGTGCAGCGCGGACAGCTTGACCGAGATGCTGGGCGCGCCGAACACGGCATCGGCGCCCGCGGTGCGGTGCGGGGCGTAGTCGCGGCCGATGGCGTGGATCGCGCCGCGGTAGGCGTCCTGGTAGCGCAGCGCATCCTGGGGGGTCAGCGCGCCTTCGCCGAGCATGTCGAACGA
>CAYYAT010000164.1:0-4717 GCA_964469595.1 uncultured Thermomonas sp. | reverse complement strand
GCATGGCGAACTTGCTCTTGGCCTCCGAACCGCCGCCCTTGGCCGCGACGATCACGTCGAGTTTGTCGCCCGGCACGATCGAGACATTGATCACCGCCGGGGTGTTGTCCTTCGTATTGCTGCGTTTGCCGGCCGGATCGGCCAGCACGCTGGCGCGCAGGCGGTTGTCCGGGTGGTTGTAGGCACGGCGCACGCCCTCGTTCACCGCGTCCTCCAGCGAGCCGGTGAAGCCTTCCCAGCGCACGTCCATGCCCACCTTCAGGAACACGGTGACGATGCCGGTGTCCTGGCACAGCGGGCGGTGGCCTTCGGCCGCCATCCGCGAATTGATCAGGATCTGCGCCATCGCGTCCTTCGCCGCGGGCGACTCCTCGCGCTCCCAGGCGGCGGCGAGGCTTTTGATGTAATCGACCGGGTGGTAGTAGCTGATGTACTGCAGTGCGTCGGCGACGGACTGGATCAGGTCTTCCTGCTTGATGGTGGTCACGGCGGTGCGGGCGCGTTGGGATGGGCGCATTTTAACCGCTTGCCGACGGCAGCCGCCCGGCCCGGCCGCCCGGTTTGCGCCGGATCAAACGCGTGCTGGCGTCGCCGCGTAAAATATGGCTCCTCTCCCGTTGGTACTCCCCACCCGCATGGCCTCGCCCTTCGGCACCGAGACGGTGCTCGATGTCCGCCACTGGACGGACGCCTACTTCAGCTTCACCACCACCCGCGACGATGGCTTCCGCTTCGACAACGGCCAGTTCGTGATGATCGGGCTGGAAGTGGACGGCAAGCCGCTGATGCGCGCCTATTCCATCGCCAGCGCCAACTGGGAGGAAGAGCTGGAGTTCTTCAGCATCAAGGTGCCCGATGGCCCGCTGACCTCGCGCCTGCAGCACATCCGGCCGGGCGACACGATCCTGATCGGCCGCAAGCCCACCGGCACCCTGCTCATCAGCGACCTGCACCCCGGGCGCAACCTGTACCTGCTGGGCACCGGCACCGGGCTGGCGCCGTGGCTGTCGGTGATCAAGGACCCGGCCACCTACGAACGCTTCGAGAAAGTGGTCGTGGTGCATGGCGTGCGCACCGAGCAGGACCTGGCCTATCGCGACTACATCAGCCGCGGCCTGCTGTGCCATGAGTACCTGGGCGAGGAGATCCGCGCCAAGCTGCTGTATTACCCAGCGGTCAGCCGCGAGGACTTCTACTGGCACGGCCGCCTGCAGCGTGGGCGCATCACCGATCTTCTCGACAGCGGCCGGGTCACGGCCGATCTCGGCCTGCCCGCGCTCGATCCCGCCCGCGACCGCGCCATGATCTGCGGCAGCCCGCAGATGCTGGCCGACTTCCGCGCCATCCTCGACCGCCGCGGCTTCACCGCCTCGCCGCGGATCGGCAGCCCGGGCGAATACGTGTTCGAACGCGCCTTCGTGGAGAAGTGACCGCCACGCGGGCGCGCCGCCCGCTCAGGCCCCGCCGTAGCGCAGCCACAGCCGCGCCTCTGGTTCGTTGCCGAACATCCGCACCCGGTAGCCACGCTCCAGCGCCAGCAGCTGCGCGTACTCGATCCGCGCCACCTGGTCGGCGCGGCCCTCGACGTAGGCGATCTGCACCGCCTGCATGCCCAGTCCGGCCACCCCGTCGAAGAAGCGCAGCAGCTCGCTATCGCTCATGACCTCGCCCGGCAGCTCATCGAGCACCAGCAGCTGCTCGGCGCCGACCTCGCGCACGGCCCGTGCGATCTGCTGCCAGTACTCGGTCGTCACGGCCAGATTGGCCTCCGGCGAGACCGCGCCACGCAGATGCACGGTGAGCAGCGGCGGCTGGAAATCGAACTCCAGCCGATAGCGGTCGCCGTCGGTGCGCCAGGCGCTCATCCCAGGGCCGCCTCGATGTCCGCCGCCAGCGATTCCGGGGCATCGGTCGGGGCGTAGCGGCGCAGCACGCGGCCGTCGCGGCCGACCAGGAACTTGGTGAAGTTCCATTTGATCGCATCGATCCCAAGCAGCCCGCCCTTCTCGGCCTTCAGCCATTTCCAGAGCGGATGGGCATTGGCACCGTTGACCTCGACCTTGGCGAACATCGGAAAGCTGACATCGTAGGTCAGCGAGCAGAAGCGGCGGATCTCGTCGGCGTCGCCCGGCTCCTGGTGGCCGAACTGGTCGCAGGGAAAGCCCAGCACCACCAGCCCGCGCGGACCGTATTTCCGCCACAGCGCCTCCAGCCCGGCGTACTGCGGGGTGAAGCCGCATTTGCTGGCCACGTTCACCACCAGCAGCACCTTGCCCTGCCACTGCGACAGCGGCTGCACCCGGCCGTCCAGGTCGGTGGCTTCGAATTCGAATGCGGTTGGCATGCGCGACTCCTGGTGGAAGGGGGCCGGCAGCCGATGCGGGCCGGCCCCTGCATTGTGCGCCCACTCCTGCAGCCGGGCCAACGGCCACGCGCGCCCACGCCGGCCACCCGGGCGGGCCGGTGCGCGGCATCGTCTAGAATGCAGGTTCGTTGACGCCCACGACCAGGAAACCCATGACCCGTCCGATCGCCTGCGCGCTCGCCCTCGCGGTGGCCACCGTGCTGGCCACCCCCGCCAGCCCCGCCCTCGCCGCCCAGAAGACCGTCCAGAGCAAGAAGAAGCCGGAGGCCCCGATGCCCGCCATCGCCTACAGCGGCCCGTTCGCCGCGCCCAGCCCGCTGCCGATGCACTATCCGCAGTTCGACAAGATCAAGGACAGCGATTTCGCGCCCGCGTTCGACGCCGGCATGGCGATCCAGCTGCGCGAGATGGCGGCGATCGCCGACAACCCGGCGCCGCCCACCTTCGAGAACACCATCGTGGCGATGGAGAAGAGCGGCCAGGTGCTGAACCGGGCCACCAGCGTGTTCTTCAACCTGGTCGCCACCGACAAGAACGACGCGCGCGAGAAGCTCGAAACCGAGTATGCGCCGAAGTTCTCCGCGCATGCGGATGCCATCGCGCTGAACCCGAAGCTGTTCGCGCGGATCAAGACCCTGTACGACGCGCGCGACAGCCTGGGGCTGGACGCGGTGGACCGCCGCCTGCTGGAGAAGCGCTACCAGGACTTCGTGCGCGCCGGCGCCGCGCTGGACGAGACCCAGAAGGCGCGCATCCGCGCGATCAACACCGAGCTGTCCACCCTGGACACCCGCTTCAACCAGAACGTGCTGGCCGAGGTGAATGCCTCCGCGGTGGTGGTGGACGACCGCGCCCAGCTGGCCGGGATGAGCGAGGAGCAGATCGCCGCCGCGGCCGAGGCCGCCAAGGCGCGCAACCTGCCGGGCAAGTACGTGATCGCCCTGCTCAACACCACCGGCCAGCCGGTGGAAGCGCAGCTGCAGGACCGCGCGCTGCGCCAGCGCATCCACGAGGCCTCGGTGGCGCGCGGCAGCCGCGGCAACCAGTGGGACAACACCGGCGTGGTGGCGCAGGTGCTGAAGCTGCGCGCCGAGCGTGCGCGCCTGCTGGGCTATGACACTTACGCCAACTACGTGCTGGCCGACGAGACCGCCGGCAACCAGGACAACGTCAACGCCATGCTGCGCCAGCTGGCGCCGAAGGCAGTGGCCAACGCCCGCCGCGAGGGCGCCGACCTGCAGGCGATGATCGACGCCGGGCAGAAGGCCGCCGGCCAGCCCGGCTTCGCGCTGCAGCCGTGGGACTGGGCCTACTACAGCGAGAAGGTACGCAAGGCCCGCTACAGCTTCGACGAAAGCCAGCTCAAGCCCTACTTCGAGATGCGCAGCGTGCTGGAGAACGGCGTGTTCTACGCCGCCAACAAGCTGTACGGGCTGACCTTCAAGGAACGCACCGACCTGCCCAAGTACCGCGCCGACACCTGGACCTACGAGGTGTTCGACCGCGACGGCAAGCCGCTGGCGATTTTCATCTGGGACCCGTACGCGCGCGCCTCCAAGCGCGGCGGCGCGTGGATGAACACCTACGTCGCGCAGTCCAGGCTGCTGGGCGAGCAGCCGGTGGTGGCCAACCACCTGAACATCCCCAAGCCATCGGAAGGCAAGCCCACCCTGCTGACCTGGGACGAGGTGACCACCGCCTTCCACGAGTTCGGGCATGCCCTGCACGGTTTCTTCCAGGACGTGCGCTACCCGTATTTCTCGATGAACGTGCCGCGTGACTTCGTGGAATACCCGTCGCAGGTCAACGAGATGTGGGCCGACTGGCCGGAGGTGCTGGCGCACTACGCCAAGCACTACCAGACCGGCGCGCCGATGCCGAAGGAACTGCTGGACAAGGTGATCGCCGCGTCCAAGTTCAACCAGGGCTTCGCCACCACCGAATACCTGGAGGCCGCGATGCTCGACCAGCGCTGGCACCAGCTGCCGCTGGAGCAGATCCCCGATGCCTCCGGGGTGATGGCATTCGAGGCCAGCGCGCTCAAGGCCGACGGCTTCGACTACGCGCCGGTGCCGCCGCGCTACCGCACGCCGTACTTCAGCCACATCATGGGCGGCTACGCGGCCGGCTACTACGCCTACATCTGGTCGGAAGTGCTGGCGGCCAACACCAGCAAGTGGATCCGCGACCACGGCGGGCTGACCCGCGAGAACGGCGACCGCGTGCGCGAGAAGGTGCTGGCACCGGGCGGCGAGATCGCGCCCGGGCAGCTGTTCCCCAACCTGGCCGGCTACCAGGCCAGGATCGAGCCGCTGCTGGAGCAGCGCGGGCTGGACAGCAAGTAAGCCCGCC
>CAYYAT010000163.1:0-4726 GCA_964469595.1 uncultured Thermomonas sp. | reverse complement strand
CGCTGGCGTGCTGGGCCCCCAGCGAGGCCAGGTTGAGCGGGCCGGCGATGGCAACCCCGGCCACCTCCACGCGCTCGCCGGGGCGGGTGAGCTCGCAGTTGCCGCCGGTCTCCGCGGCCAGATCCACGATCACGCTGCCGGGCTTCATCCCGTCCACCATCGCCGCGGACAGGATCTTCGGCGCCGGCCGCCCCGGCACCGCGGCGGTGCACACCACCACGTCGATGCCCTTCAGGTGCTCGCCCAGCCGGCGCTGCTGCTCGGCGCGCTCCTCGTCGGTCAGCGCGCGCGCATAGCCGCCCTCGCCGGCGGCGGACACGCCGAGGTCGAGGAACTTGCCGCCGAGGGATTCGATCTGCTCGCGCGTCTCCGGGCGCACGTCGAAGCCTTCCACCTGCGCGCCGAGGCGCCTGGCGGTGGCGATCGCCTGCAGCCCGGCGACACCGGCGCCGATCACCAGCACCTTCGACGGGCGAATGGTGCCGGCCGCGGTGGTGAGCATCGGGAAGAACCGCGGCGCCAGTTCGGCCGCGATCAGCATCGCCTTGTAGCCGGCCATGCCGGCCTGCGAGCTGAGCACGTCCATCGCCTGCGCGCGGGTAGTGCGCGGCAGGCGCTCCAGGGGAAACGCGACGATGCCGCGCTCCTGCAAGGCCTGCGCACGCGCCGGATCGGCCTGCGGATGCAGCATGCCGATCAACACCGCGCCTGGCTTCATGGCCGCGAGAGCCTCCGCCGGCGGCGGCTGCACGCACAGCACCAGGTCGGCGGCGGCCAGCGCGTCCTCGCGCAGCTCGGCCCCGGCCTCGGCATACAGCGCATCCGCGAAGAACGCCCCGGCTCCCAGCCCCGGCTGCACGTTCACCACGCACCCGGCCGCCACCAGCTTGCGGCAGGTCTCCGGCGTGAGTGCCACTCTGCGCTCGCCTGCAGCCGTCTCCCGCGCCACGCCCACGATCACCGCCATCGCCGCCCCCGCTTTCGCCGTGTTGCCCGCATCCTACCGAATGCGGCGGCTACCATGGCCGCCCCCACCCACGGATTCGCCATGCTCACCCTCGCCGACCTCGACGCCCGCCGCTCCGTCCCCGCCCGCCAGCTCGCCGCGCCCGGCCCGGACGAGGCGCAGCTGCTGCGCATCCTGCGCACCGCCGTGCGCGTGCCCGACCACGGCAAGCGGGTGCCGTTCCGGTTCCTGCGCATCGCAGGCGACACCCGCGCGGCGCTGGCCGACGCCGCGCTCGCGCGCCTGCGCGAGCGCGAGCCGGAGGCCGGCGCGGCAGTGGAGGAGAAGCTGCGCACGCGCTTCACCCTGCCGCCGCTGACGCTGGCGGTGATCGCGCGGCTGGGCGCGGACGCCAAGATCCCGGAAGCCGAGCGCCGCGCCAGCGCCGCCTGCGTCTGCCTGCTGCTGCTGCAGGCCGCGCAGGCGGAAGGCTTCGGCGCGCAATGGTTGACCGGCTGGCTGGCCTATGACCGCCCGTTCCTGGAAGGCACGCTGGGGCTGGCCGCGGACGAGGAACTGGTGGGGACGATCGCCATCGGCACCCCGCAGATTGAAGCGCCCGAGCGCGAGCGCCCCGACCCGGCCGCGCTGCTGGCGGACTGGCGCCCCTGAGCCGGGCACTGCCCGCCGCCTACAATCGCCGGATGACCGCGCCCACGCTCCACCTCGTCGATGCCTCGCTGTACGTGTTCCGCGCCTGGCATTCGCTGCCGGACGAGTTCCACGACGCCGACGGCTGGCCGACCAACGCGGTGCACGGCTTCGCCCGCTTCCTGCTGGAACTGCTGGAACGCGAGCGTCCGACCCACATCGCCATCGCCTTCGACGAAGCCCTGGACTCCTGCTTCCGCAACACGCTGTATCCGGCCTACAAGGCCAACCGCGAGCCGGCTCCGCCGGAACTGCGCCGCCAGTTCGCCTGGTGCAAGGCGCTGTGCCAGGCGCTGGGGCTGACGACCCTGGCGCATACCGACTATGAGGCCGACGACTTGATCGGCAGCGCCGCCCACCGCGCGCGCGGGCGCGGCTTCCGCAGCGTGATCGTGTCCGCCGACAAGGATCTCTCGCAGCTGCTGCGCGAGGGGGATGAGCAGTACGACTTTGCCAGGGAGGAACGCTGGGGCGCGGACGGAGTGAAGGCGCGGCACGGCGTGCACGCGCACCAGATCGCCGACTATCTGGCGCTGACCGGCGATGCGGTGGACAACATCCCCGGCGTCACCGGCATCGGCCCGAAGTCGGCGGCGGTGCTGCTGGCGCATTTCGGCTCGCTGGACGTGCTGCTGGAACGCCTCGACGAAGTGCCGTTCCTGCGCCTGCGCGGCGCCGCGCAGCTGGCCGCGCGCCTGCGCGAACAGCGCCCGCAGGCCCTGCTGTGGCGACAGCTGACCACGGTGGCGCTGGACGCCCCGCTGCCGGCGCACGACTTCCCCCGCCAGGGCGGCGACCCCGCCGAGCTGGACGCGCTGGCCGACTGGGTCGGCTTCGGCCCGCTCACCCGCCGGCGGCTGGCCGCCGCGGCCGGCCTGCCCGCATAGCAGTCATCCGGCTGCGCTAGCATCGGGGCATGAACGAGGCCCGTGAAATCCTCCACCAAGGCCAATGGCTGCGCCTGGTGCGCATCGGCCATTGGGAATCCTGCGAACGCGTGCATGGCGAGGGCATGGCGGTGATCATCATCGCCGTCACCCCGGCCGACGAGGTGCTGTTCGTCGAGCAGTACCGCATCCCGCTGGGCGCGCGCACGATCGAGATGCCGGCCGGGCTGGTGGGCGACGATCCGGCGCACGCCACCCTGCTCGAGGCCGCGCGCGCGGAGCTGATCGAGGAAACCGGCTGGGCGGCGGGCCGGCTGGAGGTGCTGCTCACCGGCCCCACCAGTTCGGGCATGAGCAACGAACGCATCGCCTTCGTGCGCGCCCGCGATCTGGTGCGCGTCGGCGCGGGCGGCGGCATCGGGGATGAGCGCATTACCGTGCACGCGGTGCCGCGCCAGGAGGCCCCGGCCTGGCTGATGCGCAGGCACGCGGAAGGCTACGAGCTGGACCTCAAGCTCTGGGCCGGGCTGTGGATGATCGAGCGCAACCCGGACGGCAGCCCGGCGGACTGAACGCCACCGCGCCTCAACCGCCGGCGAAACGGTCGGTGGCGCGCACCAGCGCGTCCACGTTCTCGGCCTCGAACGCCGAATGCCCGGAGGCCGGGCTGATCACCAGATCCGCGCGCGGCCACACCGCCTGCAGGTCGAAGGCGCTCTGGACCGGGCAGACCACGTCGTAGCGGCCGTGCACGATCACGCCGGGGATGTCGGCGATCCGGTGCGCGTCGCGCAGCAGCTGGCCTTCCTCCTCGAAGAACCCGCCGTGCACGAAGTAGTGGTTCTCGATCCGCGCGAACGCCAGCGCGAACTGCGGGTCGCCGTGGGTCTCGGCGTAGTCGTCGGGGATGTGCAGGTAGCTGGTAGCCCCTTCCCAGATGCTCCAGGCGCGCGCCGCGGCCAGCCGCACGCGCTCATCCCCGGACGTCAGCCGCCGGTAGTAGGCGCCAATCAGATCACAGCGCTCCACTGGCGGGATCGGCGCCAGGAAATGCTTCCACGCATCCGGGAACAGGCGGCTGGCGCCTTCCTGGTAGAACCATTCCAGCTCCCAGCGGCGCAGCAGGAAGATGCCGCGCAGCACCAGCTCGGTGACCCGCTGCGGGTGGGTTTCGGCATAGGCCAGCGCCAGCGTCGAACCCCAGCTGCCGCCGAACACCTGCCAGCGCGCGATGCCCAGGTGTTCGCGCAGCTTTTCGATGTCGGCCACCAGGTCCCAGGTGGTGTTGTCCACCAGGTCGGCATGCGGCGTGCTGCGCCCGGCGCCGCGCTGGTCGAACAGCACGATGCGGTACTTCGCCGGGTCGTGGAACCGCCGCATGTTGGCGCTGCAGCCGCCGCCCGGGCCGCCGTGCAGCAGCACCACCGGCTTGCCGTCGGGGTTGCCGCACTCCTCCCAGTACAGGGTGTGGCGCGCGTCCACCGCGAGCATGCCGCTGCGGTAGGGCGCGATCTCGGGATACAGGCTGCGCATGGGAAGGCTCCAGCGTGAGGGAAGGCGTCGATTCTAGCTGGCCGCTCCGGCCGCCCTCGTCACCCTGGCGCCGGCGGCGCGATCTGGGTCCGGCGTCCCAGGCTGACCCGGTCGCGCCGTTCCAGATCGCGCTCGGTCGCAACTTCCACGAAGCCCGCCGCCTCCAGCAGGCCGCGCACCGCTGCGCCCTGGTTCCAGCCGTGCTCCAGCAGCAGCCAACCACCCGGATGCAGATGGCGTCCGGCATCGCGCACGATCACCCGGATCGCGTCCAGCCCGTCGGCACCGGAGGCCAGCGCGGCCGGCGGCTCGAAGCGCAGGTCGCCCTGCGCCAGATGCGGATCGCCGGCCTCGATATAGGGCGGATTGCTCGCGATCAGGTCGAACCGCTCCCCGCACAGCGGGGCCAGCCAGTCGCCGTGGCGGAACTCGACCCGGCCGAGGCCCAGCCGTTCGGCGTTACGCCTGGCCACCGCCAGCGCCTCGGCGCTGGCATCGGTGGCGACGATCCGCGCCTGCGGTCGCTCGCGCGCCAGCGCCAGCGCGATCGCGCCGCTGCCGGTGCCGAGATCGGCCAACCGCAGCGGCTGCCCCGCCGGCAGCCGCGCCAGCGCCAGTTCCACCAGCCGCTCGGTCTCCGGGCGCGGGA